>JAAHIC010000122.1 GCA_010671965.1 Leptolyngbya sp. SIO4C5 | reverse complement strand
CAAGCCCTGCTGGCGAAAGCGTTCGAGCAGGCTCAGTTCAAAGCGATTTGCCCGATCGCGGATATTAGTAGGATTGTCAGAAGCCTCTTTATAAAGGAAATTTTTATAGCCGCCAGCGGTGCGAACCGTTTCAAAAACTTCGCGGGCCGAGTAGGCCGGGACGGTCTCGGAGATAAAGTTGGTTTCTGCGTCGTATTTGGCGGTGAGGAGCGGATTAATTTGGCTATTAGTGTAGCTGCGAACGGAGTTCATGGTTTCCATCAGCAGCAGGGCTTGATTAGTGACCTGAGCCTGAGCGCTAGCATAGGCCGTACGTGAGAGCAAAAGACCGCTGAGGACTGAGCTAATGATGAAGACTAGCCCCAAAATGAGCGAAAACTTCAGTCCAAGCCTAAGTTTTTTGATCATGGTACCTACCTGCTTCAGAAAAATCCGTCAATCTAGCCGCGCCGCTTTTTGCTAAACTCGCTGTCCTGTAGAGTGCCCGAAAAGGTTTGCCCCGTCGTTATGCATCGCGCCAGGTTAATCAAACCTTCAGCTACAGACAGGCCAAACAGGAAATTGGTGTACTTTGATGGGCGATCGCTATCCGGTTAAAGACCGTTACGGATTGGTGCAATAGGTTACGGTTTCGTTTAGTTTCGCAGCACAGCAGCTATTTTTCAGAAAGATACGGTGTTTGCTGTCAAGACTCGCAAGTTAGAGACAGGTGCTTAGCCAATTGACCATCTACCTTCACAGTCGGCTAAGAATCTAGAGTTTGAGGCTGTTTACAAGAGTGCGCTCCTAAGTGCGGCAGACCTATTCAATACGGCATTGAGTTTCGGGGTTTTGAGTAATGTTTAGGGGAGGCGTATTAAATGACGACTTTTCCCGGTTCACCTCGGTTGTTAAAAGGAGGACTTGTTCTGGTTGATGCCAACAACGGTCAGCCCCAGCGAGTGATCAACCTGCAATACAACCCGGAAACCCTCAGCCGCACGCTTCAGGTACAGGGGATAGAAACTGGCAGCAGCGATCGCTCTCAGGCCCTGCGTCTTAAAGGGCCAGCCGTTGAAACAATTAATCTTGAAGCCGAGATTGACATTGCCGATCAGCTAGAGTTTCCCGATCAAAATCCGAATGCAGTTGAGCTAGGCATCTATCCTCAGCTCGCCGCCCTAGAAACGATTGTCTACCCCACCAGCAGCCAGCTTCAGACCAACGAAAGCTTAGCCCAGGCAGGCACCTTAGAAATTATTCCGATGCTGGCCCCGCTGACGCTGTTCGTCTGGAGTAAAACCCGGATTGTGCCAGTGCGGCTGACGGACTTCAGCGTCACAGAAGAAGCCTTTGACCCCTCGCTCAACCCGATGCGGGCCAAAATCAGCTTGGGTATGCGGGTACTCAGCATTGATGACATTCCGTTCAGCAGCTACGGCGGCGGCTTGTTTATGACCTATCTAGGTCAAAAAGAGCAGCTAGCTCAAAAGAGCAGCGGCGCGATCGGCGCTTTTGGCCTAGGAGGTTTGCCCTGATGCTAGAACAGTTTCCCCCCACCAGCCGTTATCATCTGACTGAGGTGGCTACCTATACCCCTTCTCAGGGCGATCCAATTGCCTATTTACGGCGACGGTTCATTCCACCGCCAGCGCAGTTTGCGCTGCTGCAAGAACATACGGTGCGGGCGGGCGATCGCCCCGATCTCCTCGCCGCTCAGTACCTGGGCGATCCAGAACAGTTCTGGCAGCTCTGTGACGCTAACGCCATTCTCCAGCCCAATCAGCTTGTAGAACCTGTTGGCCGTAAGCTGCGAATTACCCTACCTGCAGGTATTCCGGGGGCAACTGATGCTTAAAGGGCTGTACCTGACGCTAATGGTAGGGCCAGCGGTGCCGGTGCCGGTGCCCCAAGCCGTTTTGGAGGCGCTGACCGGCGTGACGGTGACGGTGGCAGCGCGAGCAGCCAGTGGTTTTCAGCTCAGCTTTGAACTGAGCAATCGATCGCCTTTGCAAACCATTTTTCTAATTTCCGGCGGGGCCACGATACCGCTGCTGCGGGTGGTGATTATTGCCACACTTGGCGGTAGCCCAGAAGTGCTGATGGACGGAGTGATTACCAATCAGGAGATTTCACCTGGCGTGGGCGATCGCCCGGCGACGCTCACCCTCACCGGCAAAGATCTCACCGAAGTGATGGACTATCAGCTCTTTAGCAATCCCCAGGGCACCCCTTTCCCAGCCATGCCCCCTTTTACCCGCGTGCTGACAATTCTGGCGAAATATGCCGCCTTTGGCATCATCCCGCTGGTGATCCCCAGCGTGCTGGTAGACGTGCCCATTCCCACCGATCGCATTCCCCAGCAGCAGGGCACCGATCTAGCCTATATCCGGCAGCTAGCTGAAGAGGTGGGCTATGTCTTCTATCTCAATCCTGGCCCTGCGCCGCTGACCAGCCGCGCCTACTGGGGGCCAGAGATTAAGGTAGGTCAGCCCCAACCGGCTCTGAACGTGGACATGGACAGCTATAGCAATGTGGAGTCTCTCAGCTTCCGCTTTGACGGCAGCGCTAAAGTGTTGCCGATTGTGGTGGTTCAGGAGCCCGCTAGCAAAGTGCCGATTCCCATTCCGATCCCGGATATTACGCCGCTCAATCCACCTTTAGGCGCGATTCCGCCCATTCCCCAGCGGTTTGAGATCATTTCAGATTCGGCTAAATACTCACCCGTTCGCGCGGCCCTAATTGGCTTGGCTAAAGCGGCTCGCTCATCCGATGCCGTCTTTGGCTCTGGCAGCCTAGACGTACTGCGCTATGGCCGCATCCTCAAAGCACGAGAGCTGGTTGGCGTGCGGGGGGCAGGCACCGCCTTTGACGGCCTCTACTACGTCACCAGCGTCACCCATACCCTCACCCGTGAAAGTTACAAGCAAAGTTTTCAGCTGGCTCGCAATGGCCTTGTTTCTACTGTTTCCCAGGTACCCGCATGACCAACGGCGAACGATTCTACGGCAAATATCGCGGCACGGTGACTAACAATGTCGATCCGCTGCGGCTGGGTCGGCTGCAGGTGACAGTGTCCGACGTCGTTGGCCTGATTCCTTCTTCGTGGGCGCTGCCCTGTTTCCCGTGGGCTGGGCCGCAAATGGGCATGTACTTTATCCCGCCGATTGGGGCGGGGGTGTGGGTGGAGTTTGAGCAGGGTGACCCGGATTTTCCTATCTGGGTGGGCTGCTGGTGGGGCGATGACTCGACGGCTACGGCCCAGGTACCCACTACAGCTTCAGCTCAAACCACACCCGGCCTACCGGTTGTCGTCATTCAAAGCGTTAGCCAAGGCAGCCTGGTCATCAGCGATGTTCCCGTTCCGCCCATGAGTGCCCCCGGCGTCATGCTTAACAGCGGCCCCGCTTCCTACATCACTGTGGATGCCAGCGGTATCACCCTCACCGCGCCGACTATCACGCTCCGCGCCGCCAACATCAACCTTACGGGCATCACCGACATCAATGCGGGTGCGCTGAAAGTTACCTAGCCCGTTCGTGGGCGATGCCCACCCTGTTCAACTTCGATCACGGCCAGTGGGCAGTGCCCACCCTACAGGCTCCCCCATCTCTCCCCCATTCGGTTCAACTTCGCTCACAGCCAGTGGGCAGTGCCCACCCTACAAGCCCCCCCATCTCTCCCTCATCCGGTTCGACTTCGCTTACGGTCAGCGGGCAGTGCTCACCCCACAAGCTCCCCCATCTCTCCCCCATCCGGTTCGACTTCGCTCACAGCAAGCTCCCTCACTCCTCCACCCCTCTACCCCTCCACCCCTCTACCCTCTCACCCCATGCCCGGTCCCCTCCTCCACCAAAATGCCACCGTTCTTTGCAGCCACGCTGGACAGGCTCAGCCCACCGTCGTCAATCCCCGCGTTACGGTCAGCGGCCAGCCAATTGTGATGCAAAGTAGCGTTTACGCGATCGCAGGCTGCACTCTACCGACACCTCCGGCGGCTAACGGCCCCTGCGTCACCGCCCAGTGGGTGACGGCGGCGACGCGGGTGACTTCAATGGGCATCCCAGTTTTGCTGCTCGACAGTCAGGCGCTCTGTACTCCGACCGGGACGCCGCTGGTGATCGCTGCTACCCAAGTTCGTGTGAGTGCGATGTGATGTATACCAACTTTCCCTTACAAATTGACAATCAAGGTCGCACCGCCCGCACCGATGAGGCCGACCATATCCGCGACCTGATTGAGCAGGTGTTGTTCACTTCGCCGGGAGAGCGAGTGAATCGGCCTGACTTTGGCAGTGGCTTGTTGCAGTTGGTATTTGCTCCCAACAGCGATACCTTGACGGCGGCAACCCAGGTCGGCGCTCAGAGTGCCCTACAGCAATGGCTAGGCAACCTGATTCAGGTGGATGCGGTGGTGGTCGAAAACGAGGACTCAACGCTGCGGGTAACGGTGCGCTACTGGATCCGGCGCACCCAGCAGCCGCAGGTGGCTCAGTTTAGGCGGGAGGTGTGAGATGCTGCGCTATTTTTGCTGCGATCGCCGTCGCCGCGCGGCTGTAGAAGCTAGCCCACTCAACGGCATTGACTATATTGAGGTGCTGGATAATGACGCTCCCAGTGAAGGCGATCGCCAGCTCATTTTGCTGCTTTACCTGATTAAGCCCCTGGGCGCGGTCAGCCTTGAGGCTGAGAACTTTTCGATTGCAGGAGGCGATCGCATCCGCGATATTCAGGTCACTGCAGTGACGACCTTTGCTGACTCGCGGGTGGTGCGGCTGCGGCTGAACCAGTGGGGGGATTATTCAACTTATACGCTACAAATTATAGGCAACGAAGGGGAACCGGGCTGGCTGGATCCGATTCTAGCGGCAATCAACTTTTCCTTTAAGGTGGACTGCCCCAGCGACTTCGACTGTAAGCCAGAGCGAATTTGTCCGCCAGAGCCGACACCCCCTGCCGTCATTAACTATTTAGCGAAAGACTATGCCAGCTTCCGGCGGCTGATGCTGGATCGGCTGGCGGTGCTGATGCCTCAGGGATTTGAGCGTAATCCGGCAGATGTGGGCATTGCGCTGGTGGAGCTGCTGGCCTATGTGGGCGATCACCTCAGCTACCAGCAGGACGCGATCGCCACTGAAGCCTACCTGGGCACTGCCCGTCGCCGGACTTCGGTGCGCCGTCATGCCCGCCTAGTGGACTACTTTATGCATGATGGCGGCAATGCCCGCGTCTGGGTGCAGGTGCAGGTGAGCGCTAATAATGTCGAGTTACCTCAGAGCACGCCGCTCTTGACCCGGATTGACGGCCAGCCACTGCTGATTGCGCCTGGTTCGTCGGTTTATGAGGCCGCGCTGCAGCAGAAGCCCGTGATCTTTGAGACGGTGACGGCGGCAACCCTGTTTCAGGCCCATAACCAGCTCAGTTTTTACACCTGGGGCGATCAGGAGTGCTGTTTGCCTCAGGGCAGTACCCAGGCCACGCTGCGCGGTCACTACCCAGATTTGCAAGCGGGCGACATTTTGATTTTTGCAGAAGCCGTGGGGCCGCGCACCGGACAGCCTGAAGACGCGGATCTAAGCCATCGCTGGGCAGTGCGGCTGACGGCAGTGACGCTGATGAACGATCCGATTGGCGGCCAGTTTGCCGAGCCGCCGAATGACGATATCGTCAACGTGACGCGGATTCAGTGGGATAGGGCGGACGCGCTGCCCTTTGCCCTTTGCCTATCGGCTCAGACCGATGCGGCCCACGGGGAGGCGTTTGTAGAACAGGTCAGCGTGGCTTTAGGCAATATCGTTCTGGCTGATCACGGGGCCACGATCGCCACTGAATTTCTCGGTGTTGTGCCGGAACCGACCTTGTTTAGAGTGCCTACTACCCTCGGCGATCGCTGTCAGCCTCCTGTTCCCGATCCGGTGATGCCTCGCTTCCAGCCCCAGCTTAGCCAGAGGCCGCTGACTCAGGCTGAACCCTATACGGCGCCACCTGTCTCTGCCCAGGCTGCCTTTCAGCGCCAAATTGGAGTGGCTCTTCCAGCGATCATCCTAGAGAGCGACCTGAGTGGTCAAACTGCAAGCTGGTCGCCCGTGCGGGACTTGCTCAATAGCGATCGCCAAGACCGTAACTTTGTGGTAGAAACTGAGGCCGACGGCAGCGCTTTTGTCCGCTTTGGGGACGATCGCTATGGGCTAAGGCCCAGTCCCGGTAGCGTTTTTAGCGCCACCTATCGCATTGGCAACGGCACTCAGGGCAACATCGGCGCAGACACGCTAGCCCATGCGGTCAGCGAGCAGGGCGCCATTGTGCAAGTTCGCAATCCTCTGCCTGCCCAAGGAGGGCGAGAACCCGAAAGCCTAGAGCAAGTGCGGCAGTCGGCTCCCTATGCTTTTCGGGTGCAGCAGCGGGCGGTGACGCTAGCGGACTATGCGGCAGCGGCGGAACGACACCCAGGGGTGCAAAAGGCCGCGGCTACATTTCGCTGGACGGGGAGCTGGCGGACGGTGTTTGTCACGGTGGATCGGCTGGGGGGATTATCGGTGGATGCCGCTTTTGAAACGGAGCTGCGGCAGCACTTAGAACCGTTTCGCATGGCAGGCTATGACTTGGAAGTAGATGGGCCACGCTATGTCTCGCTGGAAATCGACATGCTTATCTGTGTGCAGCCCAGCTATTTTCGCAGCGAGGTGAAGGCGGCGCTGCTGCAGGTGCTGAGCAGCCGAGCATTGGCTGACGGCAGCCGGGGGCTGTTCCACCCGGATAATTTCACTTTTGGGCAGGCAGTGTATCTCAGCCAAATCTATGCGATCGCTCAGGCTGTCGCCGGAGTGGCCTCAGTCCAAATCCAGCTCTTTCAGCGGCAGGGTAGCCCTAGCTCGGTTGCCCTAGACACGGGCGTTTTAGAAATTGAACGGCTGGAGATTGCCCGCTTAGCAAATGATCCGGACTTTCCCGAACACGGCGTGCTGCGCTTGCAGATGGAGGGCGGTAAATGAAGGCATTTTTAGCCCGTGACCTACTGAAGCTGAATGACTGTGGCTGCTGTGAAGGCATCACCTACCGGACTCCCGTTGGGGTGTTCAACCGAGCGGGGCTGGCGGCGATCGCCTACCGCGTCGGTACCCATGACCAGTTTAAGCAGAGTTTGCTGGCCCAGCTCTCTAGGGCTGAGCTGCCTGCCCTGCAGGCGCTGACGACGCGGGATGAGGATGATTTTGCGATCGCTCTGCTGGACGCCTGGGCCACCGTCGCTGACGTGCTGACGTTCTACCAGGAGCGGATTGCGCAAGAGTCTTACCTGCGCACGGCTACTGAGCGGCTATCAATTCGTGAGCTAGCTCGCCTGATTGGCTATCAGCTCCGCCCCGGCGTCGCTGCCAGTACCCCGCTGGCCTTCACGCTGGATACTGCGCCGACTTCGCCGCCCCAAATTACGCTGGCGGCAGGCACTAAGGTACAGAGCATTCCGGGGAAAGATGAACAGGCCCAGATGTTTGAGACGGTGAATGCGATCGCGGCGCGAACAGCCTGGAATGCGATGCGGCCCCGCCTCACCCAGCCGCAGACAGCCGCTTCTCTCCAAGAAAGCCTGACGGTTCAGGGCACAGCGACCCGTATTCAGCAGGGTGACAAGCTGCTGATTGTCTATCCTGGCAGCGCAACGGAGCCTGACTTTGTGACTGTCTTCCGGGTCACGGTCAATCAGGACGCAGGGACGACTCGGCTCGATTTAGCTAGAGAGCCGTCCCAGATGCCGCCGTTTGGTGAGCCAACGTTTCCGGTCGCTGTCATGCCTACGGGGGCGATCGCCCTCAATCAAGCTGCAATTCAGAATCAAATCATTGGTAAAAGCTGGTCACAAAAAGATTTAGTCGCCTTTACCGAAATTCAAGATTGGCATCAAGCCGATCTGACTGCAAGTGTCATGTCTCAGCTCGCGGAAATAGACCAGCCAGCAGAAGTGTATGTTTTTCGCCTGACGGCGGCTGTTTTTGGCTATAACGCAGCTAAGAAAGTGGTCTATTTAACGTCAGGAGACAATGTAGGCAAGCCTGATACTTCTGGTGGGGAACTGAAGTTTACCGAGTGGCAGCCAGCAGATGATGAGCTAGATGACATTCTCTTTCTCGACAATGCCTACAAAGAAATTACTGAAGATAGCTATGTCGCGATCAGCACAATCTCATCACCCATTGATGATTTAACGGCGGGCGCGTTGGAGACAAATGCGTTTGGCTTGGGAGCACCCATTTTAGCCACACTAATCAATACGACAAATAACACGACAAATAACCTGGCGGCAGATTCTATCACTGACGCTCCCAACACGACACTCAACTTATTTGCGGAAACCGCTAGCGTTAAAAGCTATCAAGTTGAGACTGTGCTAGAGCGATCGCGCACAGCCTACGGCCTTAGTGGTAAAACCACCCAAATTACTCTTAATCAAGCCTGGTGGAATCACAATGCCAATAATGCCTTTGGAAATACGATTCGTAAAGCTACTGTTTATGCCCAAAGTGAACAGCTCACCCTAACCGCGCTGCCCATTACCGACACAGTTGCCGGCAATACCATCACTCTCGACGGTTTTTACCTGGGACTGCAGCCAGGGCAGCTTCTCATCCTCAGCGGTGAGCGCCATGACCTCGAAGGCGTCACCCAGAGCGAAACGCTGACGCTGAAAGACATTACTATTCAGAGCGGCTACACCCAGATCACGCTGCAGGCCGAACTGGCTCATCCCTACAAACGAAATACGGTCACAATCAACGCCAACGTTGCCCCCGCTACCCACGGCGAAACCGTCCAAGAAATCTTAGGTAGCGGCGATGCCAGCCAGCCCTACCAGGCTTTCAACCTGCGGCAGCCGCCCCTCACCTATGTCAGCAGCGATGCCGCTCCCAGCGGTGCTCTTTCAACCCTAGAAGTACGGGTGAACGATATCCGCTGGCATGAAGCCCCTATGCTTTACGGCCAAAAGCCCAGCGATCGCATTTACATTACCCGCCAAACCGAAGACGGCAAAACTGAAGTGAAGTTTGGCGATGGTAAAACCGGGGCCAGATTGCTGACGGGTACGAATAACGTGGAGGCCACGTACCGCAAAGGAATTGGTCTAGCCGGTAACGTCAAAGCCAACCAGCTCACAGCCCTAATGTCGCGTCCGCTAGGACTGAAGGCAGTAACCAATCCGCTGCCAGA
>JAAHIC010000121.1 GCA_010671965.1 Leptolyngbya sp. SIO4C5 | reverse complement strand
TCGTAGTGATAATCCTTTTCCTGCAGCGTATCGATGATGGTGGGGATTAAAAAGCCGGTGAGGGTAAAGGTGCTGTCGTGCTTAGGGTCGCAGCCGATTTGCAGCACTTTCTTACCGCGCTTAGCTAAGCTTGGCTTTGAAATAGAGATCGGGCTGATCGGTATTTTTGCAGCCGCGAGAGAACAGAGTGCGGAAGGCACCACAGTCATCGGTCTTGGCCGTTGCCACCAGCTTCAGGCTGAAGTAGCGCGGGAAGTAGCGACAGAGAATAGGCCGCACCAGCTGCAGATTGTCTATGAGCACCTGACGGAACTGCAAAGTGTTGGTGGTCTTTGCTAATAGGGAGAGGTTGCTGGTAGTTGAGCTAAGCTCAGCCCTTTCTACGGGGCGGCGGGCGCTGGTCGCGGAGAGCGATCGCTCTAGCTGCAAGACTGGGTTTTCAGCCGCCGCTAGGGCCGGGTCAAAAGGCAGCGGTTCAGGGCCAATTGGCGGATCAGGAATCGGATCAATGGGCGGTATGGGCGGGTCGAGGATGATATCTCTCAGCCGCTCAATGATGACATCGGGCAGTCGGGGAATCACCCGATAGATAGGATCGACTTCGTAAACCTCGACCGTCGCATTGCAAACGGGGCGATCAACGCTGCTGTCACCCACCTGAGTTTTCTGCAACAGCTTGCCCCGGACAAAGCATAGACCCTTGAGCCAGCACTGCCAGTAGGTAGCAGGAATGATAAATTCTGCTGATAGGCGAGGGCTGCGCGGATCGTATCTCAGCAGCTTTTCCTCGGCCCCCCGCCGCTTCAGTTCAGCAATAGCGACTTGCTTTTGATTTAGATCGGGGCCAACTAGGACTCGCAGAAATGAGGCTTCGGACGGGGCGGGCAGGGAGAGACTCGTTGTCAAGTTGTCTCCTAGGACATCACGGGCAATGAGGCGATCGCTAGCCGAGTAAATATAAACGGCTGGCTGCGGCATGGCCTGATCGGCATCTGCACCCAGGAGCTTGGCACCCACCCGAAGATTCAAAACTGTCTGTGTACTCATGGCTTTTGATATAAAAGACAAAACTCTTGTCTTTAAAGTTGGCAGTTTAATCCGTCAGGGACAGCACCCTTGAGGGTACTTTGGCGGACTGAGGTAGCCGAGCTATGGAGAGTTTTTTCCGCAAAATACCGGGAAATAGCCGTTTAGAATTGAAAAAGATATCAGCGTTAGGCTGTACTTGAAATGCCAATATCCCGGATTAAATTCGCTCTTTTCTGTCTGCTGCTGAGTTTTGCTGGCGGCCTGTTGAGTCAGGCTGAAGCCCAGTCTGAAAGTGAATCTACAACCGAGCAGCTATCAGCTAGATTAGGCAACGTTAGCGCTGAGTTTATGGGTGAAAGCGCTGAGTTCTGCTTAGAAAATCCTCAGCTTGCGATTACTCGTGACGGCAAAACTTACGATGAAGGATTTTTCCCCGCCAGCATTTTAGAAGATGGTTGGTTTTGCCGGGCTGCTGCTTTAGAAGTGAGCAACTTAGATCGCGATGCCGATCTTGAAATCCGCCTGGATATCTATTCTGGCGGTGCTCACTGCTGTTTTTCTTCGCTGATCTATGATTACGAGGCAGCAGGCGATCGCTACCGCCTCACCGATCACTTTTGGGGCAATGGTAGCTATCAGCTGCAAGATCTTGATGGTGATGGCAAGCCCGAATTTCTCAGCCGTGATGATAGCTTTGCCTATGCGTTTGCCTCCTATGCCGCCTCCCGCTATCCGGTGCAGATTTGGCACTACCGCGACGGCGAGATGATTAACGTCACGCGCCAGTTTCCCCAGCGGGTCTATGACGACGCCTATACCCACTGGTTAGAACTTCAGCGCCTGCGGCGGGGTGAGGTCTTTAAGCAGCCTTATAGTCAGGATAGCGATTATATCTACGCGGCCTATGAACGGGCAATCTTGGCGGCTTACCTGGCTGATAAACACCTGATTGATCAGGCTGAAGACGGCTGGCAGCGGGTGCGGCAGGTTTATCAAAGAAGCGATCGCGACGAGTTTTTCAACAACCTGCGCCAGTTTTTGCAGGAAACAGGATATATCCAGGGGCGCTAGCTCTCTAGCGCATCCGGATCAACCCCCATCACCCGTAACTGCTCGGCTAGCTTCTCTCCTCGCTGCTGTGCCTAATGCTGTAGTAGCCCGATACAGCCAAAATTGGAACTTCTGTAGGTTGGCGTTGAGCATAGCGAAACCCAACATCAGTATCTAGAGACTGGCGATCGCCATTCGATATTTTTCAATGCGATCGCTTGGCTGAGTTACGACTCCTCTCCAAACGGCATTCGACCCAGATACAGTTGCAAAAAATTGTCAGCCGCTGCCTGATCAAGTTTCTCTAGCGCAGTCACAATTTCACTCAGCGCTTCAGCAGAGGGGTCTCTGGTTTCGTTGAACCAGTTATTCACGGTTGAGCGATTAGTACCCATCGTCACCGCTAACCGATTCTGAGTAATGCCGTAGGTTTTCAAAACCTGTCTCAGCGCTTTGCCTGCTTTTCCCATGCCCCAATCGTGTCAGAGAGGCATGTCCTCGTAAATGTTTGCGATCGGGGACAATCTGATACACTAAATATGTTTTCAATTGAAAACATGCAGCTTTGAGAATGGAGTCTTTTGCCATGTCGGAACAATCTTCTTCAGAGTTTTCTAAGTCTTCTATCGAGGCTTTAGCGGAAGCGCTGGCTAACTTTGAAACTCAGGCCAATCGCCTGATCCTCATTGGCACATCAGACTGGGTAAAAGGCGTGATTTACCAGCTACACCGTGCCCACATTGCCGACATGAGTGCTTGGACAAGACTGATGCCGACCCAAAATCCTGACGAAGTAATCAGCTTACTTCAACGCCGCCGAGCTACGGAAAGCTAGGGAGATCTCAGACTATGCTTCAAGACTTAATATTCGCTTACGAATTGAGGATGCACCCATAGAAACTCGCGGCGTTTGTTCTGGACGCGCACCAAACCGCCGAAGCCGGGGTCTTTTTCTTTCAGCAGGGCATGAAGCTCTCGCAACATTGAACCTTGCGCCCGCACGGCTTCGCCCTGTTCAAAGTCAGGTGAATTGCGTTTAGTCTGCCAGTCTACAGCCATGTCACTTCCCTGGATGCCAAACTCAAGGCTTTTCTGACCGAGATCGAGTTCTTCCTGAATGCCCTGGTAAGTGGCATCGTCAAGCATGAACTGAGTGGTTGAGGCGGCGACGGGGAGTACCAGACTCAGGGTGCCTGTGAGCAGTTTGAAATAGGGGACGGCTTTGGTGAACCATTCACGGTTGAGTTCCAGCTCGTAGACACCTTGCTGGCTGCCCGCCGGATTGAGCACTGGGAGCGGTTTACGGGCATGTTCGCACCAAAGGGTGAGCTGAAACTTGGCGCTAATCCATTTGGGGCGATCGAAAAATCCGGGGTCAACGGGCTTGAAGCTGAACAAGCGGGGGCCGTCTTTGGCTTCGTCGGTGAGCGTTTGCATCAGGTAGGCAAACTGCTGGTCAACTTGACTCATCAAGGCCCGTTGCTCTTGAGATAGTGCCTGATGGCGTTGCTGGTTACGGCGATCGAGCGTCACGAGATCGCGGCGAATGACAGCTAGCTCGTCTTTGACCACATCTCGAAACTGCTCAATCCCAGCAACCTGAGAGAGCGGTGGCGCTGTGGGGGCATTGTTCAGCAGTTGGTCAATGGTTTGCCATTCGTCGCAGCCAGAAACCGGACAGGGAAAGTCAGGCCGATTTTTCTTTTTGCTTTCAACCAGCTTTTGAACCTCAAAGAGGCCATGTCCGGGCTTGTCCATGCCGCAGGGAGCAATGCAGGGCACCATGATGTTGCAGTTTAGCCCTTCCCAAAAGCTCTCAACCAGCCATTTCACCTCTTCTGTGAGGTAAGAGAGGAAGCGTTCTGGGTAGGCAGCGCGAACGGTGATTTTGACATCGTTGCCAATATGCTCCAGCAGAGCGCGACCGTTGTAGTCGTTGTCGAGCATGAGGCCCCGCTGCCAGTGGACGCTTTTGTCGTAGTCGTCTCGGCCTAGGGAGTATTTGTGTAGACGCACGATGAGCTGATAAAACAGTCCTTCGGCATTGGCACTCTGGCCGCGATCGTCTACGATGCGGCAGATTTGTACCTGCTGTCTGTCTCCGGCTTGGGGCTGTGCGCCCCAGTTGGGTAGTGCGTCTGGGCGCTGGTCGGGAACCAGTTGGGCAATTAAGCTGGTGGTGCTGTCTTCTGGAGAGGCGGGATTGAGGACGACTTTGTAGGAGAGGTCAAAGCGTTCCATCAGACGCAGAAAGACGGGATGGAGTTCTTGGGGATAGCCGGTTTCACCCGCGAAGGGTGGATGGCTCCAGATCTGGCTGAGGTGTTCAAATTCGACCAGTCCACTGCGCTGGCGCGTTGTTTCGTCGTCCAGCACAAAGCTGATGGCTTTGGCCAGCCAGTCCGGTTGCAGAATGACAATGTCCTGCAGGATGGGGTCGTAATGATAGTGGATTAGGTGCCCCAGGGTGTGAGACACGCGCACAAACAGTTCAGCAGCAAAGCCCTCTAGGCCGTGTTCTTCACAAAGGGCGATGACATCTTTGTAGGACAGATGGGTCTTGCCGGAGTCTGCTAGGAGTTCTCGAAGGTGTTGCCATTTGGTAGGTACCTTGCGGCCCATGCCGGGCACGTCAGCGGCGGCTTTGGCAATGGCGGTTCGCAGCTCGGCAATTCCGCTGCAGACCTGGGTTTCTGGGTGAGGTTTGCTGTTGACATGAAAGAAGCCGACGACCGTCTTGCGGCCAAACAGATCGATGAGTTCCTGACGATCAATATCAGGTTGGCGCTGTCCGGGGCCACCGTGGGTGGCGACTACCAGCACTTTGGCATCCGGTTCTCGATGCTTAATCAGCGTAATCCATTCTTTGACAAATCCTTGCTGCGGCCCTTCGCGCGGTTTCCAGACTACTAGATAGACAGCGGATGAACTGAAAAAGAGCTGATGAGTTGGACGATAAACTCGCTGTCCGCCAAAATCCCAACCATTCAGTGTGATTTCTGTTCCGTTATTAGAAGCACTCACAAGTACAGACTTAATCTCAATACCATGTGTCGTCAGGCGATTTTCTATCCACTGATCTCCTCGTAAAGCTCCCAATAAACAGCTTTTGCCAACTTCTCCTTCTCCAACTAAGATTAACTTAGCTTCGTTCAAGGAAATCTCTCCCTCCATTCTTGATTGAAGATATTGCAGAACTGCTTCAACACTTTGATCATGAGCAGCAGTAAGATCAGGGCTTAAAGGATTTCCATCAAGATCAATACTTTTTATTTTGGACAATTTCCCTAACGATATCGGCAAGTCGCGTACGTTATTAAAATCCAGGAATAAATGCTCTAGCTCAGAAAGCTCATCGATCCAGTCAGGTATTTCATTTAATTGACAATCATTTGCTTGAAGAGTTTTTAGACCTCTGAGCGCTCGAACACATTTTGGCAATTGAATTAATGGATTACCATTTTCAAAACTTTGTTCATTTCCTCTAGCTGCTAAACACAACAATTTCAAACCGCTTATCCTTGACAAAGAATCAGGTAAAGTTGTTAAGCTATTTGAAAATACGCTTAGTTCTTGCAGACTTGAAAGGCAGCCCGTTTCTGCTGGTAGTTTCGTCAATCGATTAAAACCAAGCAGTAAAATTTTTAGTTGAGTGAGTTGCATAATCGCTTTTGGCAATTCTGTCAGTTGGTTGAAATGCAGATTAAGCGTTTGCAACTGAGTTAGCGATGCGATCGCCTCTGGCAATTCTGTCAGTTGGTTTCCAGACAGGTCAAGTACTTGCAACTGTGTCAGCGACGCGATCGCCTCGGGCAATTCCCTTAGTTGGTTTCCAGATAGGTCAAGTGTTTGCAACTGTGTCAGCGACGCGATCGCCTCGGGCAATTCTGTCAGTTGATTTTCAGATAGGTCAAGTGCTTGCAACTGTGTCAGCGACGCGATCGCTTCGGGCAATTCTGTTAGTTGGTTGCCAGATAGGCCAAGTGTTTGCAACTGTGTCAGCGACGCGATCGCCTTGGGCAATTCCGTCAATTCCATAAAGCTAAGATCAAGCTCCGTCGCCCTTTCCTGACGAGCCACCTCAATCCGTTTCTCTGCCTCCCGATAGGCTTCATCCCGCGCCATAGTCTCTCATCCCCAATTTTGCTGACTCCGTTATAGCCTCGTCTCAGCAAAATCAGTGAAAGATATGTGCCAAGTCTAAAGTTAGCGAGCTTGATATCTACAAACAGACCAGGTTATCCATCCATGTTCGGCTGGGATACAAACTCAGGCATTGCTGATTTTGGGTATGAATTAAAGCGCGAGCAAGATGCTCGCACTAACCTATCTGACAATAAAGGCGAGGAGTGTGAGCGTCTCGCTCACGACTGGCCAACATCCGATTCATCCCTTGATTCAGCAACGCCCAAACTCACCCTTTTAGATGAAGACGCAACTACTCTGCTTCACACGCCCCAATACTCACCCAGCTAGTTGAACCATCCGCCCAGTGCTCCTTCTTCCAGATTGGTGCGTTGTGCTTCAGCGTATCGATCGCATACTGACAGGCCGCAAACGCCTCCGAACGGTGCGGACAGCCCACCGCTACCAAAACGCTAATCTCCCCCACCCTCAGCTTGCCAGTACGGTGATGAATCACCACCCGTGTCACCTGCGACCATTGCCTGCGAATACTTTGAGCAATCTGCCGAAACACCTCCAGCGCCATCGGCTCATAAGCCTGATATTCCAAAGACACGACGGCTCGCCCCTCAGTGTTGTCTCGCACCATGCCGCTCATCACCACGATCGCGCCATTGGCGGCAGTATCCGCCTGCTGATAGACCGCTTCTAGTGACAGCGGCGCAAAAGTGATGGCAAAGCGATCGCCCGGATGAGCCTCAGCAGGTCTTAGGGCATTAGACGATAGGTTGACAGTCATGGAGCAGGACAGCGTTTCAGTTTCTAATACGGCTATCCATTTAGCTTATCCTGCCAAACCCAACCGAGCTGAGCTAGAGGCAAATTATTGTAAATCGTCCCTGAAGAGAGATTAGACAAGCTCTAGTTTGTTTCAACCAAAAGCCTCAATTTAGCTGTAGCTATCAGAAAAGCCGCTCAGCCATAATCTCTCCGTAGTAGTAAAAAGCTGGAAAAGAATATTCTCAGATCTACCCCTTTCGCAAGTTCCCATTAGTATTTATTTTTGTAAAGCTGTTAATAGAGTTAAAGATTAATGATTTATCTAGCTTGAAAAACAGCAGCTATAAATCATGAAATATATCTCATTGACGTAAATTTTTAGGAAGTTTCTATGGCATACGTAGCCACTGATGCCGTTAAGCAATCATTAGATCTTTTTCAAAAGTTTGATACAGACACTCAGCTTGCACTGCTGTGGTACGGCTATTTAGATATTAAAGAGCAGCTCAGCCCAGCCCCAGCGCACAGCGCCGAGGACATGGGTTCTGTCGCTTACAATCGCATCAAAACGATGTCCAAAGACGAGCAGCTCCAGGCCCAGCGCGAGATTGCCAATCACGCTGATACTCCCATCAGCCGTGAGTATGGTGCTCTGAGCAGCAGCGGTAAACTTGAACTCTGGCTATTACTAGCACAGGGAATCGAGTCCGGTGAAATCGTCGCCGTACCCAACGACTATGAACTCCCCTCTGAGACTAACGAGTTTGTAGAGCACATCAAGTCACTCGACTTTGAACAACGGGTCAACTTTACCCGCAGTGCAGTAGACAAAATGGGCTTTGCCTCAGTGTAAAACCAAATAACTAGCTAGTTTCAAGCA
Source organism: Leptolyngbya sp. SIO4C5 (assembly GCA_010671965.1). Taxonomy (GTDB): domain Bacteria; phylum Cyanobacteriota; class Cyanobacteriia; order Phormidesmidales; family Phormidesmidaceae; genus Sphaerothrix; species Sphaerothrix gracilis. The sequence continues at coordinate 1,372 of JAAHIC010000121.1, read as the reverse complement.
TTTGAATAGCTTTCAAATCCGCGCCTACTCTCGGTAGGTGCGGATTTATTGATGTCAAATAGACCATGCAGGGCTAGCTCATGGGATGATAGAAGCAATATATTGCAATTTGTAAAGCAAAGAGATTCTTATGCTGCGTAAAATTCCCCTCGGCGCTGTCTTGCTCTCAGTAGGTTCAGTCTTGACTGTAGTTGGCTTTATTGCCTACTTTCAGGAGCGAGCCACTCTAAATCTAGTGGGTTTTTTCTATGGCGTACCCGTTTTATTGGGAGGTCTAGCCTTGAAAGCGGCTGAGCTAAAACCAACTCCCTACTCTCAGCCAACAACGCCTGAAGTTGAAGCCCTGCGGCAGCAGCAGGCTACGCCAACGCAGAATCAGATTCGCAATGATGTCACTCGCTATCGCTACGGACAGGAAGCTCATTTAGATGAGTCATTAGAGCGGCTAGGTCTTAGCCCCAACGACGATCAGCGTCCGGTGCTGGTTGCAATTCAAGAAACGGCTATTGATGATGCCTATGCTTTAGTGCTGGAATTTGAGTCTCCCCACGTTGACTTTGAAACCTGGCAGTCTAAGCAAGATAAGATTCAGCGTTTTTTTGGCCCCGGCATCACCGCGCAGATTGCTCAGCCTGAGGGCGATCGCATTGATCTGGCTTTGATCGCGGCTTCTCAAGCGGCTGAGTAACTGAGTTTATGAACTAATACAGTCAGGCGCTAGAATCTGTTTCTGCTTAGCGTGGACACTGCGCATATGCTTCTTCACCGTATTGGGTGTAATATCGAGTTCTGCGGCAATCTGCTTGTAGGTTTGCCCTTGGCGGTGCAGTAGCCAAACTTCTTTTTCGCGGGGCGTCAGTCCATACTGCTCCGCTTCTTCATAAGCAATGGACTGAATAGCCTGCTGCTTATCTTCAATGAACAGAAGCAAGCAAGATTCTTGTAGCCTGTCCACGCTCAGCCATCTTGCCCGCACCTGCAAAGTCACCTCATTCTCGACAAAAATCTCAGACTGGACTAGCCAATGCTGATTGGGAAATAGATAGCGGCTTTGGATTAGATACTGGCAGACATGCCAAATTTCTTGAGGAACAATATCTGCGGCAATATCCTCTGAGCGAAAGTAATTTAAGGCCCGTCGAGCGCTAGGAGTGGCGTAAATCAGTTTTCTTTGAGTTGTTAAAACTAAAATGCCCTCAATCAGCTCGCTCAAGAGACTTTCTAAATTCAAAAACTGATTAAATTTGCAGAAGGTGTCTGAGTCTGATAGATGAACCGATGTTTTTTCAATATTTAAGTTAAGGCTTGCCTTAGACATGGTTTTAGTTGCTTATGGGGCAGTTTTTCCAAGCCAGCAATCACAGCTCTCTAA
>JAAHIC010001203.1 GCA_010671965.1 Leptolyngbya sp. SIO4C5 | reverse complement strand
CAGCTACCCGATTTCGCTCAGGTGCTTATGTTGTCTTCATGTGTATTGCTTGGACAGCCTTATTTCATGCTATTTTCTTCAAGCGTAAGATTAAACCCTTCTACCGAGATCCTCAACATGCACGACGTTACCAGAAAAGGGAAGGTGATTATCAGGCATGGGAACTAGCTGAGTGTATAAGGCAGTACTACGGTTTCAACAATCCACCAGTTCGACGAAATCTAGAATTTTTTATTCCACTGCGCAATAAGATTGAGCATCGGTCTATGCCAGAGCTTGACATTGAAATCTTTGGAGAGTGTCAAGCACTTCTATTTAACTTTGAGGATATCCTGTCTCAGGAGTTTAATAGTAGCTGTTTGTTGAATGAAAGTTTAACCTTATCACTCCAGTTTTCTCAGTTTCGCAACCAGTATAAAGATAAGGCTATTGCTAGGCTTCATCAACCGCTTACCAAAAATATTAAAAATTATATTGATAAGTTTCGTTCATCCCTTAGTACAGAGGAACTAAACAACTTGGAGTTTAGTTATAAGGTTTTTATTGTCCCAAAGCTGGCGAACCATGAGAGCCGAGATACATTAGCTGTTGAATTTATCAAGTATGATCCAGCTAACCCAGACGATATGGAGAAATACGAAAGAATTGTCACTCTAATGAAAATCAACCAAATAGCTGTTGCTAACCCTGGAAGACTTAAGCCTGGAGATGTTTGTAAAGTGATTGAACCAATTGTCAAGAAGGTGGCTGGTTCAGATAAAAAGTTTGTTCCCAGTTCCCATCATGTTAGAGCTTGTTATTTTTACAAGATTCGCCCCAGAAAAGATGAAGGTGACCCTAGAAAAACTAATCCTAAATATTGTCATTATGATGAAGCTCATAAAGATTATGTTTATACCAAAGAGTGGCTAGAGTTCTTAAAGTCTGAAATGGGTACACCAAGACAATATGAGAAAGTGATGCAATCTAGATGATGCTCATAACGAGATAAAGAATGTTAAGAACACTGC
>JAAHIC010001202.1 GCA_010671965.1 Leptolyngbya sp. SIO4C5 | reverse complement strand
CGAGGCTTGGCAGATACTGAAACAGTTGATGTTCCTGAACCCACAGGCATTTTGGCTTTGCTAGGTTTGAGCCTAGTAGGTGCAGTAGCCAAGCGACAGCGTCAAAGCTAACGGCGCGGTTCAGACCCTACCCCAAACGTATCTAAAGCTGAGTTAAATTTGGAGCGGCTGTGTCAACCTATGAACCTAATTACGAGTCAGCCACTTCTGCGCATTCAAACGTTGAATAACGTATAGCACCATCAGGTCTAGGTTGACTCGGCGCTCATCTCCCATAAACTGCTCAACCGTACTCGGCTGGCCACCACCGTCAGCATAAGAGAAAATCTTTGGCCCCTTAATGTCTTCTTTCAAGAAAGCGACATTAAACTGGCGCTGCCCTTGATACCAGCGGCCAACCACCTGCCAGCAGTCGGAGACATCTTTTTGGTTGAGAATTTCCAGCTTGCGCTTTTCAAAGTCCAAGGTCAAATCATCCAGTCCCTCCTGCGCCAGCGCTTCTTTGAGTTGGGGCAGATAGTCTTGCTGAATAAAGTCTTGAAAAGGCTTATCCTCAGGGGCGGGTGGCTTTTCTTTCTTCGCTTTGGATTTAGCCCCTCCCTGAGCTGATTTTCCGGCACTACTGGAAGTCTTAGCAGAAGGCTGCGACTGTTCTGACTGCTTTTTGTCGTCAGCGTTGTTTGCGGATGACTGTTCTGTAGACTTCTGCTCTTCTGCCATAAGCACAATCGGGGTTAACTCTGCAAGGCAATCGGCACGTCTGCAAATACGGGCGATCGCCCAACTGACATGCCGCTGCACTTGTATAGATTCTAAAGGCAAATGACTCTAACAGACAGCTCTGTTGAGTCATTTACTAGCCCAAAGCGAGATTTTTAATCTAGGCAGCCTGAGGAACTGCTTGTTGGCGATACCAGGTGACCGTTTGCTTCAGTCCTTCCTTAAAGTCTGTCTGGGCTTCAAACCCAAAGGCTGCTTTAGCCCGTTGCGTGTCTAGGCAGCGGCGCGGCTGACCGTCA
>JAAHIC010001201.1 GCA_010671965.1 Leptolyngbya sp. SIO4C5 | reverse complement strand
ATGAAAGTCACATAAAAGTACATCTTTCAGGACTTGACTATCGGTAGTTATAATGCACTCACTCAAAATTTTAATTGTAGAGGATGTACCCGAAGATGTAGAACTTATTGTTCTGACCTTAGAAGCGGCTCAGGTTTCTTTTGAGTACGATATTGCCATAACAGCAGAGATTTGTCATCAACTTCTGACGACCCAAGGTTATGACGTTGTTCTATCAGATTATCGCCTGCCTAGCTTCAATGGTCTACAAGCCTTTGAACTATTGCAGCAAGCAGATCAAAATATTCCTTTTATCCTGATTACGGGGAGTTTAGGCGAGGAATCGGCTGTTGAATGCATTAGGGGCGGCATGACCGATTATGTCCTCAAAGATCGGTTATTTCGTTTGCCCACCGTCCTCCAGCGGGCGCTGCGAGAATTTGAGCTACGGCGGCAGAAGCAAGCGGCGATCGCGCAGCTACAGCAGCAAGCCTGGCGAGATGCCGTGATGAACCGCATCATTCAAGCCATGCGGCAAACTCTAGTATTAGATGAGGTGCTGCAAACAACGGTGGATCAGCTGCGCGACGCTATTGAAGTGGCGCAGTGTTTCATCGCTCAGCCAGATAGCGATGGCCAAATGAAGCTGACCCACTTGGATCGATTCAATCCTGCCCACCAAGAGAGCATAGGCCTTACTTTTACTTGTCAAGATTACGATGATAATCAAGCCAAGCTGCTACGGGGAGAACTGGTTATCATTGCCAAAGATTCTCAACAGGTCAGTATCCAAAAACAAGACTTGTCTGATCCTGAGCAACACTGCTCTTTAGTTTTAGCGCCGCTGCTTTATCAGCAGTCTTATCGCGGCTGCGTTGGTCTTCGTCAGTGCGATCGCGATCGCCAATGGAATGCCTGCGAGCTGACTTTAATTGAGTCCATTGCCCATCAGTGCGCGATCGCAATTCATCAAACGGAACTTTACTATCAGGCCCAGGTAGAGCTAGGGGAACGACAGAAGATTGAGGAAAAGTAAGGCCTA
>JAAHIC010001200.1 GCA_010671965.1 Leptolyngbya sp. SIO4C5 | reverse complement strand
TAAACAAAAAAAGGAGTTTGCTTATAAAGAAGGTTATTTCCTGTGAAGCCTGATTCATCGCAATAACCTTCTTGATAAGCAAACTCCTTTCTTTGTTTACTCGTCAGTGGCAGTGAGTAACGAGGAGGCAAAAGATTATGTGCAAAAAATCATCATAGATTGCAAAGTACAAGCTGATGAATTAAAATTTCAGAAATTAATAAAGTACAGCAGGGGAAGACAAGCCATAGCAGATATTCTCGCAACTTTTAGTGATCGCGCAAGAGTGACTGTGCATCATAAAAAATACAATCTTGCCTGCAAGTTTTATGAATATATTTTTGAACCAACTATAGCCAGCAAAAATTCTATTTTTTATGACCTTGGCTTTCATCGATTTATATCTCATCTTCTCTATCTTCACTTTCAAAGCAAGAGTGATTATGCAGAGGAAATATTTAAAGATTTCTATAACTTGATGAAGGCTAAAGACAATGCTGGATTAGTGTATCTCTTTAGTTCGCTATCTCTACCCAATATTTCCCCAGCACTAGATACGATTAGAGAATTTTGTGTACATCAGCGAGATGTAATTAATGAAGAGTTAGATTCCCTTAAAGGCACAGGTACAGGAAAATGGATTTTAGATCTTACTCACACTTCACTATTTTCACTTTTAAGGGAATGGGGACAAGAGTTTAATCAAATGGAGGTATTCTGTGATGCATCAAAACCTTTACAAGAACAGATGGAAATATTTCAGGTGATGGTTAATAGGGATGAAGAACTATTTATGGAGTTAGCTGGTCAGCAACACGCTATCAGTTTCAACCTCGCTAGGTTACCTCAACTTGTTGATTCACAAAGTCATCCTGGAATACAAATAGCTGATGTCCTAGCAGGTACTTTTGCTTTCGTATTTCGCGAGAACTTAAAGAACAGCTACAACAGTTATCCCAAGGAGTGGTTTTCGTCCAGTCTAAGTGTTCTTCTGGATCTGGTATAACTGAGTAAGGGCTGATACACTTATTAAGATACGATATCCACTCCTTGGG
>JAAHIC010000120.1 GCA_010671965.1 Leptolyngbya sp. SIO4C5 | reverse complement strand
TTGTCAAACAGCGGATGACGATGGCCATCCTGAAGGCCGAGCTGGGAATAGAGGGACTCAAGCGGATAGGTTTGATGCACATAGGTGTCAATCAGAGTCGCTTTTGTCTGGAGCAATACTTGCTTAAAGCTGGCATCGGTGGCGATCTGACCGCGCAGGGGCAGCGCCGCATTGGCTCCCGCATTGGCTTCCTCATCGGCTCCTTCTGGGAAATAGGCAGGAACGCCTAAAACCCAGTCGTGGCGGCGTGTATACCGGGTAAGTAAAAGGCTGACAACCGACAGCAAAAACACATAGACCGAGACCGCTGACCCCTGGCCCAGCCTGAGCACGGCCTGTGAAACCGGCGCTTCCAGCTCAAACGTCACGGACTGATTTCTAACCGCCCCGTTCTGAGGTCGAGTAAAGTCAGTGATCAGGGTGGTTTCAGGCAGCTCCCCCCTAAGCTGATGGAGCCAGTAAATTTTTTCCGAAAATAAGCGCTTAGGGCTTGGGCTATCCATTTTTGTCGCTAGCATTACCTATGTCCTTATCGGCCAGTTCTAGGCGGCGCACTCGCTCAGCGCCTGTTTAATCAGCTCGCAGCCTTTCTGCAAAATCGGCATTTCAATTGAGAGCGGCGGCAAAATCTTTAAAACGGTATCGTTTCGGCCCACGCGCTCAACAATGACGCCCAGCTCAAAACAGCGTGAGGCGATCTGTTTTGCCAGCGAGCCGTCACCCAAGCGGCTCAGATCAATGCCCCAAATCATGCCAATGCCCCGCGTCTCGATACCCGGGGCCAGGGAAGCTATTTCTTCGGCTAGAAAGCTTTGTAGAAAAGCGGCTTTTGCCATCACCTCCTTTTCCAGGCCCGTGTTTTCCCGGTATTCCAGAGCCGCCGCGCCGCCGACAAACGCCAGCTGATTGCCCCTAAACGTGCCTGTGTGCTCCGCCGGCTGCCAGGCATCTAGGGCTGGCTTCAGCAGCAGCAGCGACATTGGAAATCCGTAGCCGCTAATGGACTTTGACAGAATCACCATATCAGGGATGATGCCGGCTCGCTCAAACGAAAAGAACGGCCCGGTTCTGCCACAGCCTACCTGAATATCGTCACAGATCAGCAAAATATCATGGTGGTCACACAGCGCTCTGAGCCGCTGCATCCACTCCACCGGCGCCACCACAACGCCGCCTTCGGCCTGCACCGTTTCAAAAATAATCGCGGCGGGCTTTTCAATGCCAGAACTGCCATCATTCAGGACCGACTCAATGTAGGCGATCGTGTCGATGGTTTGCATAAAGCCGTAGGGATAGGGCATAAACGCTACCTGGCTAGCTGTTCCCAACGTACCGGCGCGGATCGCTGTGTTGCCGGTCACCGAAAGGCTGCCCAGGGTCATGCCGTGATACGCCCCCATAAAAGCGAAAATGCCGGCCCTTTTTTTCAGCTTGCGCGCCAGCTTGAGGGCGGCTTCCACCGCATTAGTTCCGGTAGGGCCGCAAAACTGAATGCGATAGTCTAGCCCCCTAGGCGCTAGTATGCTTTGGGAAAACTGTCTAAGAAACTTCTCTTTGGCGGAGGTGTGCAGGTCAAGGCCGTGGGTAATGGCGTCGGCTTCAAGGTAGCGAATCACCTGCTGCTTGATGTAGTCATTGTTGTGGCCGTAGTTTAGCGCCCCAGCACCGGCTAAAAAGTCAATGTATTCTTCGCCAGATTCAGAGTAGACGATAGCGTCTTTGGCCCGGTGAAAAATCATCGGAAAGCTGCGGCAGTAGCTTCTCACGTTGGATTCAAGCTCTTCAAAAATAGTCATAGAGATTTGTCAGGGGGTGAATGACGGTAGGCTCAAAGCTCAGCTCGCCTACTCACAAAGCGCCAGATCGAAGTTGAAGGGTATCGCTGCCGACAGCGTCTCGGCAAGCTGCTGCTGGGCATCTGTGAGCACCTGCAGCGCTTGAAGCTGAGCGTGCGGATGGGTGACCATCGCCTGCAGTAGGCGCTCGAAATGCTGCAGAATGCCGGTAATCGTCGCCGCCTCGAAGCGGCGGCAGTCATAGTTGATGCCTAGAGAGAGCTGTGGGCCGGGATGACCGATGACGTTGAGGGGATAGTTAGTCTTATAAAAGCCGGTAAAGTTCTCGAACCTGAGATCGGCGTTTTCGGAGCCGCTGGCGTCGGGTGATGGATAGTTTTCAAACACCACGATACTCTCAAACAGCGAAGTTCCGCGAGGTACCTGACTCCAGCCCTGAACCTCGGTCAGGGGGCTGTATTCGTACTGGCGTAGTTCAACTAGCTGTTTTTGCAACTGGCTGAGCCAGGGCAGCAGCGCCTGGGACGGCTCCACGTCCACGCAAACCGGCAGCGTATTGATAAACACGCCGACCATCGACTCAGTTCCCGGCAGATCCACCGGTCGTCCAGAAACGCCGCAGCCGTACACCACCTGGTTTTGACCGCTGTAGCGGCTGAGCAGCCAGGCCCAGGCTCCCTGAAATAAGGTATTGAGAGTCAGACGTTGCTGCTGAGCCAGGGCCTGGAGCTGCTGGGTGGTCTCAGTAGACAGGGTGATTAGCACCTCATCATATTTTTCGGCCTGATCTGCCAGCGCTTTGTTTTCTAGAGAGGTCAGGGGCGTTGGCGTGTAGACAGACTTCAGCGTTTGCCGCCAGTAGTCCTCGGCTTTAGCCAGATCTTGCTGGCGCAGCCAGGCAATGTAGTTTTTGAACGGAATGCCGGGAGGCATTTGCACCGCCTGGCCACGGCAAAAAGCCTGATAGAGCCGGAAAAATTCTCCCATGACCAAGGCTCCAGACCAGCCGTCTAGAATCAGATGGTGCTTGCTCCAGACAATCTGGTAGGCTTGGTCTCCCAGACGAATGACCGTCATTCGCATGAGAGGGGGTTGGGAAAAGTCAAATCCCCGCTGGCGATCGCGCCTGAGAAAGGTATCTAGCCGCCTGGGATGCTCAGCCGGATCGAGATCGCGCCAGTCTGACTGCTCCAGGGGCACCGTCACCTGACGGTGAACCACCTGCAGGGGTTTGTCAATTTCTTCCCAATAGAAGTTCGTGCGCAAGATGGTGTGGCGGGCCACTAGCTGCTGCCAGGCTTGCTCCAAAGCTTCCAGATTGAGCGGCCCTCGCACAGCGTAGCTAAATTGAATGAAGTAGAGGCCCTCTTCTGGGGCATAGAGGCCGTGAAAAAGAATGCCTTTTTGCAGCGGCGAGAGTTCGTAGATATCTTGAATATCGGCTGGCATGATGATGGAGACTGGCCTATGAGGACTGGCCGGTAATTTTGGCCAAGAACTGATCGAGTTCTTGCTGATTGAGATTGGCTTCGGCAAAGTCAGAGGGCGTGTAGCCGCCCGCATCCGGTGACTGGCAGTGGGCAATTAGCGATCGCAGCGCGGTGATAAACCCGTCGGCTAAGGCCGTAATTGTCTCTGCCCGGTACCTAGCTTGGCTGTAGCTCCAATCGGCGCGCAGTTGGCCGCCAGCCACCACCGCATTAATATCGAGATCGTAGCGGCGATCGCCTTTGGGGCTGCGGCCCGGCCCTCTCGGCTCAGAGGCTACGGTAAAGAGGGATGACGGCTGCAGCACCTGGTCGGTCTGCCCCAAATAGTTAACGCGTACCTGGGCCGAGGCAGACTGGGATTCGAGCGAGCCGTTATCCAGGCTGAGATAGCGCAGCAGGCCATAGCCAATGCCGCGATTGGGCACGCTCCGCAACTGCTCCTTGATGGCTCTGAGGGCGGCTCCCGGATCGGCAGCTTCAGCGATCGCCAGCCGCAGCGGAAAAATCGTCGTGAACCAGCCCACCGTCCGCGACAGGTTGACGTCTTCAAACAGGTCTTCGCGGCCATGCCCTTCTAAATCGACCAGCAGCGTGCTCTTGCCAGTCCACTGGGCAAAGGTCTGCACCAGCGCCGTCAGCAGGGCATCGTTAATCTGAGTGCGGTAGGCGGCGGGCACTTCCTGGAGCAGAGCCAGGGTCTCAGCGGCGCTGAGAGCCACTGACACCGTGCTGGCCTGGGCAACTGTGTTCTCCCCGCTAGGGAAATCGACTGGAATCGGCGTGACCGGCTGACTGAGCTGCTGCTGCCAGTAGGCAATCTCGCTCTGCAACGCCGCTGATCGCGCATACTCGGTAAGCTGCGTGGCCCAGTATTGGAAAGAGGTGGTCTTCGGCGGAAGCTGCAGCGGCTGGCCCTGGCTCAGCTGATGGTGGGCTAGCTGCCAGTCTTCCAGCAGAATCCGCCAGGAAACCCCGTCCACAACCAGGTGGTGGATAATCAGCAGCAGGCGATCGCCGTGCCCGCCCCGCTTGAAATAGGCTGCTCGCATCAGGGGGCCGCTAGTGAGATTGAGGCTGGCCTGCAGCTTGGTGGCCGCCGCCGCGAGGGCCGCCGTCTGCTCAGCCGCTTCTAGATCGGACAGATCTATCTGGGTGAACGGTACGGTGGCTTCTGGCTCCGCCACGAAGGCCTGCCAGCCTGTTTCCGCCTGCACAAAACGCAGTCGCAGGGCGTCGTGATGCCTCAGCAGGGTCTGTAGCGCTGGCTCAAGCTGAGCTAAATTCAGCGGCGACGGTACATCTAGTAAAATCGACTGGTTCCAGTGGTGGGCCTCCGGGAGCGCCTGCTGGAAAAACCAACGCTGAATGGGGGTGAGGGGAACGGAGCCAAGCACCAGACCTTGCTCGGCCTGTATTGCCTGCCGCGCCGTTGCCACCGCCGCTAGCTCAGCTACTGTCTGATTTTCAAAGACCTGCTTGGGGGTAAGGTGCAGCCCGGCCTGATTCGCCCTGGCCACAATCTGAATGCTGAGAATGGAATCGCCGCCTAGTTCAAAGAAATTGTCGTGGATACCAATTTTCTCCAGCTTCAGGCTCTGTGCCCAGATCTGAGCTAGCGTTTTTTCAGATTCGGTTTGAGGGGCGACAAAAGCCTGGGAGCGCTCTAGGGGAGCCGTGCTGGGATCGGGCAGCGCCCGGCGATCGAGCTTGCCGTTCGGGGTCAGCGGCAAACTTTTCAGCAGCACAAACGTTGCTGGCACCATGTAGTCAGGCAGCTTTGACTGCAACCACTGGCGCAGCTCGCCGGTTTGGCAAGCGGCTTGATTTTGCGGGACGACGTAGGCCACTAGCCGCTGATTCCCCGGCTGGGCCTCGTAGACCTGAACAGCGTTGGCCCGCACCTCAGGATGCTGCTGCAGCGCCACCTCAATTTCTCCCAGCTCAATCCGGTAGCCGCGAATTTTGACCTGCTGGTCAACCCGCCCCAGGAATTCAACGGTGCCGTCGGCCTGGTAGCGTCCTAGGTCGCCTGTGCGGTAGAGCCGTGGTACTGACCGGGGGACTTTGCTAGCCTGGTGGGCTGCCGATGGAGCCTGGCTGAAAATCGGATTGGGAATAAACCGCTCGGCGGTGAGTGCGGGTCGGTTTAAGTAGCTACGGGCCACTCCTGCCCCGCCAATGTAGATCTCTCCCGGCACGCCCAGGGGCACGGGCTGCTGTTCGGCATCTAGCAGGTAAATTTGCGTATTGGCCAGCGGTCGCCCCAGGGGCAGGGTTTCCGGTATGTTGGCCTCTTCGGAATGGGCCTCGATGGCCTGGGTCAAGACGCCGACTGTGGTTTCAGTCGGACCGTAGTGGTTGACAATCTGGCAGCCGGTTTTATAGCTCTGAATTTGCGTTACCAGCGATCGCGGGCAGGCTTCTCCGCCTAAAATCAGCCGCCGCCGGGGTAAAATCTGCTTTGGCTGCGAGGCGGTCAGTAAGGCGGCCAGATGCGACGGCACAATTTTGAGGCAGTCAACCGGATGGCGGCTAAAGTAATCGACCAGCGCCTCAGGGTTGGCCGCGCGCTCCGCTGAGATCACGTGCAAACAGCCACCGCTGACCAGGGCCGGAAAAATCACGGTATTCCCCAAGTCAGCCGCAAAGGTTGAAACCGTGGCAAAGCTCTGGCAGGTATTGAGATCTAAGCGCTCGGCGATCGCCCGAACATAGTGCACAAGCTGCTGGTGCTCCACGGCTACGCCTTTGGGCTGACCGGTAGACCCAGAGGTAAACAGAACATAGGCCAAGTGCTCAGGCTGAACTTCGATCTCAGGCTGAGCTTGACTCGCCTGGGCGATCGCCTCTTCCTGACTCTCTAAACAAATGACCTGACTTTCAATGGCCGCGAGCTTGGCCGCCAAAGACCCCTGGCTAATCACTACTGGGGCCTGGGCATCCTGCAGCCGAAACGCTAAGCTTTCCTCAGGCGTAGCCGGATCGAGGGGCAAGTAGGCACCGCCCGCTTTGAGCACGGCCAGCAGGCTAATGATCAGCGCTAGCGATCGCTCTAGGTAAATACCCACTACGGTCTCAGGGCCAACCCCAAGAGAGCGGAGATAGTGGGCTAGCTGATTGGCCTTGCCGTTGAGTTCAGCGTAGGTCAGTGACTGGTCTTCAAAAATAACCGCTGGCGCTCCGGGCGTTTGCGCTGCCTGGGCTGCAAATAGGACCTGAATGCTCTGGGCTGGGGGATAGCTGGCGGCTGTCTGGTTTAGCTCGGCTACGAGGAACTGCCGCTGGCGATCGCTCAGCAAGCTAAGCTGGCCGAGCGCTAACTGGGGGCTGTCTGTGGCGGCCTGTAGCAAGGCTCCATAGCTGGTGGCTAGCTCGGCGATCGCGGGGGCGTCGTAGCGGCCAGCGTCATAGTAAAAGTCTGCTATCAGGCGCTCGCCCTGCGGCCAGCAGGACAGGTTAAGCCCAAGCCGTTCGGTACAGGCGTACCGCCGCTCCAGCGTCCAGACTAGTCCGGCCTCTGTGAAGGTCTGCGGCCAGGCGTCGAACTCAAAGCCAACGGAATTTAGCGCGTCGGCCTGACTGTCGGTATCCGCCCCTTCTGGGACAAAGGCGTCTTGCCACTGACGGGCATCGCTGAGCTGTTCGCTGAGCTGCTTGGCTGTTTGGGTGAAGGAATCCGTGGACTCTAAGCGGCTAGAAACCGGCAGGTATTTTGACAGCAATCCCAGGGTCTGGGCTAGCTCCTCATACCGGCGACCATCGCTGGCTACTCTGATCGTCAGCGGCGATCGCCGTCCGGCTATCCGCCAGAGCAAAATCTGCCAACCCGCCAGCAAAAGGTCAGCCGGGGCAATGTCCAGTTTGCGGCTCAGCGAGTGAATTTGGGTCAGGAGGTCTGGCCCTAGCGCGATCGAGACTGACTCAGCTCTGAAGGCCGAAGGCTCCTTGGCCTGGGGCTGCTTGAGAAAACTCAGATCGAGGCGATCGCCTCGATCCACCGCCTGACGCGACCAATAAGCTTGGCCAGATCCGCTTTCGACCTGCTCCAGCAGCTCATTTTGCCATTCAGCCACATCGGCATACTGCATTAGGCCCGTTTCCTCAGGCATTTCTGCCGGCAAGCTATCAGCGTATAGCTGGCTCAGCTGGCTTACCATCTGGCTGAGAGTCGTACTGTCTGCAATCAGCGCTGACAGGCTCACCAGGAGGATTTGGCTGTCAGCACTCAGCCTGAGCAGGTGCGCAGCTAGGGGCGGTTTCTGCTTCGGGCTGAAGGGCTGCTGTTTGAGCTGCTCAAAAAGTCTTTCCCCTTCAGCTTCCTGCTCATGGACGGAAAAGCTGGTCAGATCATGCTCACAGAGCGAGAACAACTCAGATGTTTGAATCACCTGCAGCGGCGTCGTCATTCCCGGCAGCAACTGAAATGTGGTGCGTAAAATCTCATGGCGCTTGACAAGAGTCTGGAGCGCGCTTCGAAGCGCTATCAGATTCAGCTTCCCGCTAATCATGATAGCTGCCTGTACCCGATAGGGCTGGCCAGACTCTGTCTGTTGCAGCCGCCACAGGTGCCTCTGCAGCGGCGACAGGCGAAATCCCTCAATCTTCTGGCTTTGCATGCTTATGAACCTTCGATGCCATCAGTCTTGGCTGAAACGGGACAGGACATATCAAAATTTTGTCAATCTCATTGGTCTCAGCGGCTATCTGGCCTCTAAGGCACTTTAGTCACAGGGCGACCTCGGTTGCCGCTGACGATCAGTGCGCCTCACTTCGCCTTATCTATTGATATTCATTCCTAATAGCTTTGTATAACGTATCCTACGGGCAGCCTGAGGATTTAGCAAGTACAGGCGAAAAGTGCTTTACAATTCCTTACCTTAGTAGGAGGGAAGAACCGCTAGCTACCAGAACTAAGCTTTTGAATAGATCAGCTGGGTTAGCACTCTACCAAAGTCCACTTTAGCTATAGATACAGAATAGGCTCGTTGAGCCGTTTATAGGATATTATTTTGATGACAATTTTTCTTATTAATTTATCGTGAATTTAAGAGTACCCATGAGTGCACCTGGTTCTGAGACTTCCTTGACCTACAGAGTTGTGGTCAATGCAGAGGAGCAGTATTCTATCTGGCCGGCTGAGCGGGAACTGCCGCTGGGCTGGCGCGACGCCGGCAAGGCGGGTACCCAGGAAGAATGTTTAGCTCATATTGACGAAGTTTGGACAGATATGCGCCCCTTGAGCCTGCGACAGAAAATGGCAGAGACCAGTTCACAAGCGCAGAATTAGCGAAGCGTCTCCAGAAAGTAAGCCTGCAGAGCCAACGGAACAGCTGGCTGATGCACAAAAAAGTGATCTCCTGGAAAGCGCTGTAGTCTGAAGGCCTGATCAGTTTGCTGCTTCCAAGCGGCGATCGCTTCCGGGTTGAGGGTCGTGTCTGCGTCCCCCCAAAACGCTGTAATTGGGCAAGGCAGTGGCGCATAGGGCTGATAGCGATAGGTCTCCAAGAGGGCAAAGTCAGCTCGCAGAGCGGGTAAAAGCAGGCTCATAAACTCAGAATTGTTGAGGATTTCAGCTGGCGTCCCGTTGTAGCGGCGAATCTCCGCCACAAAATCGGCATCTGGCAGGGCATGAATCATCGGTTTCTCACTGGGCAGATGCGGCGCGCGAGCAGCGGACACCCAGAAATGCTGCGGAACGACCTGTTGGGTTCGGTGCAGCTGTTGAATGACTTCAAAGGCTAGGAGTCCGCCCAGGCTGTGGCCGAAGCAGGCAAACGGCTTGTCTAGCAGTGGCTGCATCATCTCAGCCAGCGTTGTCACGATTAAGTTCAGGTCGGTCAGGGGGAGTTCGGTGAGACGGCTGCCATGTCCAGGGAGTTCTACGGAGCAGACTTCAACGCTGCCAAGCAGCTTTTGCCCCCAGTGGCGATAGATTGACGTGCCGCTGCCGCCGGCGTAAGGAAAGCAAAACAGTCTTAGGGCAGCCTGCGGATGAGAGTATGGACAGCTCAGCCAAGTTTTCATGAGAA
>JAAHIC010000012.1 GCA_010671965.1 Leptolyngbya sp. SIO4C5 | reverse complement strand
CGACGTTGCCTATTGCAAAGACAGTTCAGGCTATGACGTGACAGCGCGATCGCCGCCTATCCTGGAAAAGAGTTAGCCACCTCAGCCACTACCGCATCAAACTGAGGCTGCAGCGCCTCGTCATAGGACAGCACTAAGGACTTGAAGACGCCGTTTTCCAGCACCGTCTTCTCATAGAAAACTCGTCCGGCCTCATAGCCGGAGACGACAAAGTAGCGATCGCCCAGGGTGTTGTAAGTCACGTCTCGCTCTTCGGCCTGCATGGCCTGCTGATAGGCTGTTTCTAGAGAGGTTGACAGGCTGTTATTGCGGCCAAAGGCGCGGATTGTAATTTGACTATTAGCCGACTGAAAGACTCGGCCATCGTTATTAGTCGGCGCAGCTTGAGGCGTGACTAGATTGGCCGGATACCGGAGTGAGAAGTCAAAGCGACTGTTGCTATAGCGCTCATAGACTATATTTTCCGGAATTTCTAGCGGGGTGGTCGCTGCCTCTTCCCCTAGCTGATTGCAAACGAGCTGATTGGCCCGGTATTTATCGGCATTGGTGCCTTCAGGTGAGAGGGGCTGCACCTGATCGACTTCTTCAACCTCGCTGACGTCACCCCTGTCGTAGTAGCGCGATCGCAGCCAGCGTACCTGCTCCGGCTGGCTACAGTCCACGATTAGATCAGACTCGACTTCAGGAGAGGTGATGCCGATACGGGTGGTGTAGCGATAGGTCTGATCGGCAACCGACTCAACGCTGTCTGTATTGAGATAAATAGGCTGAGCGTAGTATTCTGACTCGCCAATGAAGGTCAAAAATTCAGGTACAGCGGCATATTGGCGGTTCACAGCCGGATCGGTAGCGGAGTCGAAGCAGCTAGCGGGCGGCAAGACCGTGCCTGCGTTGTACCAGTAGAAATTATTCAGGTTTAGTATCAGGCTGCGATAGCGGATGCGGTCAGGCTGTTCGTTTCTGACAACGAGCTGCGATCGGCCCACCTGCAAAAAAGTTTCGTCAAAAGTCTCCGATCGCCAAGCGGCTCGTGCTTCGGGTAGGCCGTATAAGGGGCGATCGCTGTTAGGCCCTAAGCGCTCCACCCCCTGCCCGGTGACGGTATTGCCGTTGACCTGACCGTTAATACAGAGGCTCGATCCTTCATAGGGATAGTAATAGTCACCGACTACGCTGTTTCCCTGCTTGCGAAAACGAAAGCAGACCCCGGACACCTGCTGAATATCTTCCGGTGGGCGATCGCTGCAGAAGCGATAGTTGCCGTCCGAGAGCTGCCCGATCTGGAACTGGCTACCTGTGGGGCCACCGATGACCTCAGCTGCCTGAATTGGAGAGCTAGACCCCACAGCCGCGCTCATTCCCGCCGCGAGTCCTAAAGCTTTAGCAAGTCTCATGGCATTCTCCTAACCGTGTCAGCAAACCTGTGAGCAAAAACAAGAACGATGTCATGCAGCGATCGCTCTCCTGCCCGCTTCGATCTTGAAAGAATTGAGCGCATCACTCATCCGGCCTAAGCGAGACTCTGCTGCAGCTAAGTCCAGCAGCGCTCTACCGAAATAGGTATCCCCCTAGAGAGGAATAACGGGCCAGGATGCCTAAAATGTCACCAAATTCTGTTGAATCTCAACCAGATTCCGGAACGATTAGGTAGATAATAAAAGGCTTGTAATGTGTAAGCAGGTCAATAAGTTATGGGTCGCGCTGAAAGAGTTGTACTAGCCTATTCTGGCGGTGTAGACACCACAGTCTGCATTCCATACTTGATGAACGAATGGGGCGTGAAAGAGGTGATCACGCTGGCAGCGGATCTAGGACAGGGAGATGAGCTAGACCCCATTCGGCAAAAAGCCCTCACTGCCGGGGCCAAAGAATCTTTAGTTGGCGATGCTACTGAGCGCTTTATTGCAGAGTATGCCTTCCCCTCGATTCAAGCCAACGCGCTTTACGAAAATCGCTATCCCCTCTCAACCGCTCTGGCGCGACCGCTGATTGCCAAACTGCTGGTAGAAGCGGCTGAAAAATATGGCGCGGATGCGGTCGCCCACGGCTGCACCGGCAAGGGCAACGACCAGGTCCGCTTTGATGTCTCAATCGCTGCCTTAAACCCCAATCTAAAAGTGCTCGCTCCGGCACGGGAATGGGGCATGAGCCGAGAAGAAGCGATCGCCTATGGCGAAAACTTTGGCCTCAGCTTCCCGGTCAAAAAGTCTTCTCCCTACAGCATCGATCGCAACCTGTTGGGCCGCAGCATTGAGGCGGGGCCGCTGGAGAACCCCTGGAATGAGCCGCTAGAAGAAATTTATCTGATGACCCAGGGGATTGCCGCCACTCCCGACGAGCCAGCCTATGTTGAAATTGGCTTTGAGCAGGGCTTACCGGTCAGCCTCAATGGTTCAGCCCTATCGCCAGTAGATTTGGTCAGCCAGCTCAACGCGATCGCAGGCGAACACGGCGTTGGCCGCATCGACATGATTGAGAATCGCTTAGTCGGCATCAAGTCACGGGAAATTTACGAAGCGCCAGCCCTGATGGTGCTGATTTTGGCCCACCGCGACCTAGAGAGCCTCACCCTCACTGCCGATGTCACCCACTATAAGCGCGGCATTGAAGAGAGCTACAGCCAGCTCGTCTATAACGGCCTCTGGTATAGCCCGCTGAAGTCGGCCCTAGATGCCTTTATCCAACAAACTCAGAAGCGAGTTTCGGGTACTGTGCGGATGAAGCTGTTCAAGGGCACCGCGACTCCGGTTGGGCGCAAATCGGACAAGGCTCTCTACAGCGAAGAACTGGCCACCTACAGCAGCGACGATCAGTTTGATCACAAGGCGGCTGAAGGCTTCATCTACGTTTGGGGCTTGCCGACTCGCGTGTGGTCAGAGAAAAATCGTCAAGGCTAATCCGTCTGAGCGCAATCGTTACACCGTTGGGGCGCTGCGCGCAGCGCCCCCGTGCTTAAGCAAGGGATTTATTAAGAAAGCTTCCAGGCCCCAAAGCATCTTCTAAGGGGTGAGATACCCTATAGGTGTCAAATTAGACAGCGGCAATGCCAGAAGACAGAAGCTCTCATTGGTTTGTGTCCCTAGCCGATTTGGATAATGCAGCGGGCGCAAAGCTACGGCGATCGGATTCAGAGCTTATAGCCACGGATCAGACAATCGAGACAGGCGGCTCGTTTACGGTTTCGCTTAAAAGCTTCTACGTTTCTGAGGGGCACGAACGCGACGGTAGCGGCAATGATTTACTGGTGCGATCGCGGGTGCGCTATGGCGACGAACCGCCCACCGAAGTGATCAATTTCTTTGAGCAGGATGTGCCGCCAGCAACCGTCAAGGACAATTTAGAGTTTGAGCATATCTTTTCGCGGCAAGACTACTCAGCCGACGCTAGGCTTTGGCTAGAGCTACAGATTTTTGAGATTGACAAGGGGATTGATAGAAACAGCGAAATACTGCAGGGACTGAATACGGTCTATGCGGAATTTGGCGGCATCTTTTCAACCCTGATACCCTTTGCGACCCTAGCGCCTTCAATTATCAGGCGAATTGAAAAAATTAGTCAGCTACGCGATCAAAATAAACGGCTGTTTGATAGTCAATTGGATCTGTTTGCCAAAGAAGTCAGCGGCGGCGATGCCCCCCTGCGCTGTGGCGCTTACGTCTTTTTTCAGCAGGCAGTCGAAGGCGTGCAGTACAGGCTGCGAGGATTACGGCTAGAGAGAGCGGCCCTCAACCAGCAGCACGTACCGATTATGGATGACTACGCGGTGCTCAAAATCGTACCGGCAGTGGTGCGATCGGTGACCAGCGGGGAAGAACTGCTGCAAAACCAGCAGCTAGCAACAGTTTTAAGCCATCTTGAGCCAGCAGCTGAAAACGACGCCCTGGCCAAGAAACAACATCTGCAGTTTCTGCAAGGCGTCATTCAAGACGCCAGAAAGATTGAGGAACTGGACTATTTCTATCGGCTCAAGCGGCAGAAAAAGTTTGGTCAGGAACTCACAGAGGCCCAGCAAAAACGCTTCTTTGAGATTGCGCAGAAGCTCAGCCAGTATATTCCTGACTGATATTTTTGATGACTGCCGGAATGGCTAAAATAGCTAATCTCAGCCCCACAGACAGCCGTTGGCTCTAGCGGTCAGCGGGTAAATTGCTGACGAATTGCTTCAATTCGCTTACGGTTGACGCCCAGATCAGACTTGCCTAAGCGAGAGGCCGAGCGCACATGCACGACGCTTTCTCCGGCAGGGGCAAAAAATTCTACGTCATCGACAAACCCCATTAGCTGGCTCGTGAACTCCGCGTAGAGATAGTCACTGCTTTCTTTAACAATTTTGGTGCGATCCATTGCTTGAATAATGGACTTGAGCCGGGCGATCGCCTCGCTGGGAGTGCTGCTGGCGCTGTCGTAGCGGAGAGGGGCAATGCTGTGCTCTGAATCGGTGGCCTGACTGTTAACGCAGTTGGGGGAATCTGGACAGGCGGCTAGCTGCCCCTCCTTGACCCCTAAGCTGCTAGGACGCTCCCCTGAAAATGAAAATAACGGCATGGGTAATCTTCTCTCAAAACGAATGCCCATTCTACGAGGAATGGGCATTGAAAATCTAGCAGCCACCGGGCGATCGCTAATTTGCAGGCTTGGCTTCAGCCGCCGAGGCCACCACTGAGAGCTTATACTGGCCGTTACCGAGATCGTTATAGGCATTAGCCACAATCCGGTAGAGTCCGTCCTCTGGTACCGTGACGGTCACTGACGCGTTGCGATTGTCCGGCGAGATGTCATCGTTTTGCGCAATGCGCTGTCCCTGGGTGTCGTAAACCATTAGGTAAGCGTCAAAGTCACCGCTCTCTAAGGTGATAGTCAGCGTTTGCCCCGACCGACACTCAATCATGTACTTGTCGAAAAGGCTGTTGTCGCCGAGGGTGGCATCTCCATTTTGCAGCATACCGCGCACCTGCAGCATTGGCTGATTGACGACAGCTCGCGCCTCCTGAGCCTGGGCGATCGCCCCCATTAGGCCAACCAACGCGATCGCTAGGCTGCCGCCAACCCCAAACTGACTCAACTTCATAAGGTTCTAAAAGCTATAACAACTAAACAGGCAACACATTAGGGAAAGACCAGCACTCAACCTGCTGCCATGCAGCAGCAAAACACTGACCAAAACGCTTTCTACTGTAGAGCAATCATAAGCTTAAGAAATGTATCGCAGATATCATTAAAAATTATTCTCTGATAGTAAAAGTCTGCAGCTCGTTCTATTGCCTGAAACTGGCTTTCAAACCCCAGCTTTGGCAGAACAAACTGCTTAATTTTTAGTGGCTGTAGCTATTAGCCAAAAGGCTAAAACTGAAAGCCAAGCAGATTCCAATACAGCAAAAGGGGCACAAATCCGACAGCGCCCAAAGTAAATAGCCCATAGCGGATACGCGCTCCCGTTGGCCAGTCCTGAGCGCGGCTGACTTTGAAAGCAGCCAGCAGCACCAGCGGCAGCAGCGCCGTTGTCAAAATGGGCAGACAGAACAAGGCGATCGCAAAGCCAGGCATACCATAGGCCAGCTTCCAAGCTCCTGTTAGCCACAGGCCGAGGGGTAGACCTATTAAGAAAACAAGATTCAAAAGGCCGCTCAGTCCGGCTAGCTGCAGAACCCACGGGTGCGATCGCGGTTTATGAGTCTTTGAGTCCTGTTTAAAGATCGGCCCGATCAGCCCCGCCACAGTCGCCCAGAGAAAAGTAAGAGCGCAAAACAGCAGCGCTACGCCATGAATCCAGCCAACTTCGTACCAGGGCACCCGCTGATAAGCCCCAATCGTGCCGAAAAGAGGATTGAACAAATAGCGAATCTGACCTGTTTGATCCGCTTCAAATGCTGCTAGGGCATCATCTTCTAACCGTCTAAAAACCAGAGGTTCTACAGGGGCCAACTGCTGAGACTCAACCTTTTTGGCAAAGAATAAGTTTGGAGCTTTAATGGTCAAAGTCTGCTCGTCTGCATCAACCCAGATGCGCTGGGCTAAAGCCGTCAGTTTAGCAGGCGTATGGCGGGGATATTCTAAATCACGGTACACGCCAGTCAAACGGCTGAGGTCGTCAGGCTCGTAAACCGATTCGGTGGAGGGGGACTCGGCTGGAAAATAGCGATCATAAAAGGCTTCGAGAAACTGATCATGAATGCCGCTGAAGCTGTTAGCTGAAATAAAAATGCCAATATTTTGTGCGGGAATCAGCATCAGAGCGCTGGAGTATCCGCGCAGGCTGCCCAGATGGCCCAGGGTGTTGAGGCCATTGGCATAGCGCTGGTGAAAGCCATAGCTAGTACCCGGCAGGCGAGGATGGTGACGAAAATGAATTGTATGCATCTGCTGAACCGTCTCTGGCTGCAAAATTTGCTGGCTCTGGTAGCCCCCCGCTTGTAGATGAGCCAGCATAAAGTGAGCCATATCGGTCGCCGTGGCCTGCAGAGAAGCGGCAGGGTAAATATTGAGGTAGAGATAGGGCACTGGCTCAAATTGCCCTTTACGTTTTTGGTAGCCCGTCGCCAGATGGGGCCGCAGAGCCGCCGCAGGCGGTTGGGCAAAGGTGCTGCGCTGCATCGCTAGCGGCTGCAGAATATGCTCGTCAATATACTGATTAAACGGCTGGCCTGAAACCCGCTCAATCAAGTAGCCCAGCAGCGCAATGCTGTGGCTGGAATAGCTGTAGAGCTGTCCCGGTGGCCACTCAACTGGCGGCATATGGGTGGCCAGATAGTCACCTAGAGGTGTTTGTTCAGCGGCAGTGCGGGCGGCTAAACCAATCCGGCGCTTGCTGAAGCCATCGGTGTGCAGCATCAGGTGCCGCCAGGTTATGGGCGTCGGGAAAGGGTTGTCTATGGCGAAGTCCAGCAGCGGTGAAATGTCGTCATCAAGCTGAATCAATCCTTGTTCAGAGAGCTGCATAGCGGCTGTCGCTGTCAGCAGCTTGGAGAGAGAGGCCACTCGGAAGAGGGTCTGATCGGGATCGGCGGGGCGCTGCTGCGCTAAGTCTGCATAGCCATATCCACCTTTGAAAAAAACTTCGCCGTCTTTGACGACTGAGATCACGCCCCCCGGAATTTCCTGATTGGCGACAGCCTGCTGAAAAAACTGATCCACAAACTGTCCAAAGGCAGCGACATCCTCTAACCCAGCGGCATCTGCCTGAGCTGGCGCAGGTTCACCAGATTCGTCGAGCTGAATGGGTTGAGGCGTTGGAGCGGTAGCCTGCACTGATGACTGCGGCACGATAAAGCTGGCTGAGAACAAGACGAAGAAAAAAGCGGTTAGGCTAGCTGCGACGAATTGCCTGAGCGCTTTTGCCGATATTTCCGCCATAGTACCGGATTGCTAATAACTGCCGTTCATAAGCTAAGCAGACATTCTGCCGTAGCACATCTCCCAACCGGGTGAAACTACTGACGCGGCTCAAGCTGGCGTTCTAACCAGTCTAGTAAGTCCTGGACGACCTGTTCTCGCTCCAAGTCGTTGTGAGGCTCGTGGTAGCCTCCGGCGTATATTTTTAGGGTTTTATCGGCAGCCCCTAAACGATTAAAGTACTGGCAAGCTGGCTCTAGCAGGCTAATCTGATCGGCTTCCCCATGAAGCATGAGAACGGGACAGCTCACTTTAGGCGCCTGATACTTGATGCGCTCGATCGCCTTGAGGGATTCAGCTCCCCAGCGCACCGACACAGCGCTGTGAACCAGAGGGTCGCGGGCATACTGCTGTCGCCGCGCTGAGTCTCGTGAGAGCAGAGTGGCATCTAGCTTAGTTTTGAAGGTCAGGGTCGGCCAGATTTGTGAGAGCAGGCGGGCGATCGCTATCAGCACCGGATTGCCAAAGCGGCCAGCCGGGCAAACCGGCATACCGCTAATAATCAAGCCTGTCAGCGCCTGACACTGCAGGCTGTAGTCTACGACGATGAGAGCGCCTAGACTGTGACCATAGAGAAAGAGGGGAGCCTGGGGATAGTCTTGGCGGATAAGCTGTAGAAACAGATCTAAGTTTGTGCCATAGTCCTGCCAGCGCTGAATGTGACCGCGCGTTCCAGGCGATCGCCCATGTCCGGGATGATCAAAACTAGCCACCAAAAAGTTAGCCTTAGTCAGCGCAGTCGTTAAGCTCTCATAGCGTCCACTGTGCTCGCCAATACCATGCACTAAGACGACAATGCCCCGAATCTCTGCCGGACGCCAGACCTGATAATACAGTTGTGTGCCTCTGGCTGCCGTAAAATAACTATCCTGCCGCATCCTAATCCATGCAACTTGTATTCGAAGCTTACGACTACGCTATCAGTAATTTAGATAAATTCTGGGACGCTTTGTTACAGCATTTGCTACTGGTTGGTGTGCCGTTGACAATTGGGCTGCTGGTGGGGTTACCCCTGGGGCTGTGGAGCGCGCGATCGCAGCTTGCCTCTAGCCTCCTAATCAATAGCTTCAATGCGCTGCGGGTGATCCCCAGTCTAGCAGTTTTGTTTATTGCCATTCCCTACTTTGGCCTCAGCTTTCAGTCAGCGGCGATCGCCCTAACGCTGCTGGTAATGCCGCCGATTTTGATCAGCACGGACGTAGCGTTTCGGGGAATTGACCCCATGATTCGAGAAGCGGCTGTGGGCATGGGTCTGTCGGCTGGTCAAATTTTGCGGCAAATCGAAGTTCCTTTGGCCCTGCCGGTGATCATTGCCGGCGTTAAAACCGCAGCAGTCGAGGTCATTGCCAGCGCTACCTTAGCGGCGTTTATCGGAGCGGGCGGGCTGGGAGATTTTGTGGTGCTGGGCTTTGCCGCCTATGACAACGCAATTTTGCTGGTGGGGGCAGTGCCCGTAGCGCTGCTGGCCCTGCTGGTGGAAGTCAGTCTCAGTCGTTTGCAGAAAGCCGTACAGCCACCTATTTAAGGCGATCGCCCTCTATTTCTTATCTACAGTCTGCGCAGGAGAACCGATCATGACCGTCGAACAGCAGCGCCTAGAAGCCACCCAAGCCCGTAAGGCCGACTGGAAGCACTGGGGGCCTTATCTCAGCGATCGCCAGTGGGGCACCGTCCGAGAAGACTACAGCGCCGATGGCTCAGCCTGGGACTACTTCTCCCACCAGCAGTCTCACTCGCGGGCTTATCGCTGGGGCGAAGACGGGCTGCTGGGCATCTGCGACGACAAGCAGCAATTATGTTTTGCCCTAGCGCTGTGGAACGGCCAAGATCCGGTGCTCAAAGAGCGGCTGTTTGGCCTGACGGGGCCGCAGGGCAATCACGGTGAAGATGTCAAAGAGTACTACTTTTACCTAGACAGCACGCCGACCCATTCCTATCTGCAGGCGCTTTATAAATATCCACAGGCAGCCTATCCCTACAGGCATTTAGTCGAAGAAAATCAGCGGCGCGGGCGCGAGGCGCTGGAGTTTGAGCTGCTAGATACGGGCGTTTTTGAGGAAAATCGCTACTTTGACGTGTTTGTAGACTACGCCAAAGCCGCTCCAGACGACATTTTGATTCAAATTTCTGTGGCTAATCGCGGCCCGAACGCTGCGACAATCCATGTTTTACCCACTCTATGGTTTCGTAACACCTGGTCTTGGGAACAGGCAGCCGAAAAACCAGCCCTCAATCTGTCGCCCAATGCCCCAATTGGCACCGTCGGCATCGAAGCTTTTCAGGCTGAACTAGGCCAGTATTGGCTCTATGGCGAAGACCCGGTTGCCGCCAACAAACCCGAACGACCGCTCTACTTCACTGAAAATGAAACCAATTTTGAGCGGCTCTACGGGGCCAAAAATGCCTCGCCCTATACTAAAGACGCCTTTCATCGCTACGTCGTGGAGGGAGAGACGCAAGCCGTCAATCCCAATCAGGTGGGAACTAAAGCCGCTATCCACTATGTTTTAGAGATTCCAGCCGGGGAAACACGGCAGATACGGCTACGACTGAGCCAGGGCGATCGCGCTCCGGCCCCCTTTGCCGAGTTCGCGCAAATTCTGGCGGCTCGAAGACAAGAAGCCGACGATTTTTACGGCAAAATTACCCCCTTTGATCTCAGCGCTGGCCTGCGCCAAATCCAGCGGCAAGCCTTCGCCGGACTGCTCTGGAGCAAGCAGTACTATCGCTATGATGTGGCTCGCTGGCTAGGAGGCGACCCGACTATGCCGGAACCACCCCAGGGGCATCAGTTCAGCCGTAACCGCCAGTGGACGCATCTCGACAGCAACGACATTATTTCCATGCCCGACAAGTGGGAATATCCCTGGTTTGCCGCTTGGGATCTAGCCTTTCACTGTTTGCCTCTGGCAATGGTTGATTCGGACTTTGCCAAGCATCAGCTCGATATCATGACGCGGGAGTGGTACATGCATCCCAACGGCCAAATTCCCGCCTATGAGTGGGCCTTTGGCGATGTCAATCCGCCCGTTCACGCCTGGGCTACCTGGCGGGTGTACAAAATTGAGCAGAAAATGCGGGGCCGGGGCGATCGCCAGTTTTTAGAGCGGGTGTTTCAAAAGCTGCTGCTGAACTTTACCTGGTGGGTGAATCGCAAAGACGCCGAGGGCAACAACGTATTTGAGGGAGGCTTTTTGGGCCTAGATAACATCGGCGTTTTCGATCGCAGCGCTCCCTTACCCACAGGCGGCTACATCGAGCAGTCCGATGGCACCAGCTGGATGGCGATGTACTGCCTCAACATGCTGACTATGGCCCTAGAGCTAGCGCAGGAGAACGCCGTCTACGAAGACATGGCAACCAAGTTTTTTGAACACTTCGTCTACATTGCCGACGCCATGAATCACATCGGCGGCAATGACAAAACTGAGCTGTGGGATGAGGAAGACGGCTTTTTCTATGACGTACTACACCTGCCTGAAGGTCAGCGGCTGCGGCTCAAGGTGCGATCGATGGTAGGACTGATTCCCCTATTTGCGGTTGAGACGATTGAGCCAGATAGCTTGAATAAGCTACCAGGATTTAAAGAACGGTTGGAATGGTTTGAACACAATCGGCCTGAACTTAGCCACAACGTCGCTAGCTTCATTGATCAGGGGGTCGGTAAGCGCCGCCTGTTAGCAGTGGTCAGACCTGATAAGCTGCGCCGCATTTTAACCAAAATGCTGGATGAAGCTGAATTTCTGGGGGCATATGGCATCCGGGCGCTCTCTCGCTACCACCTAGAGCATCCTTACTGCTTCAGTACGGACAGCCAGCAGCACTGTGTCTCTTATGAACCGGCAGAATCCAGTACCGGACTCTTTGGCGGCAACTCCAACTGGCGCGGCCCTATTTGGTTTCCGGTGAACTACTTGCTAATCGAGTCTTTACAGAAGTTTGATCACTATCTCGGTGATGCTTTCACCGTTGAATGCCCAACTGGCTCTGATACGCGCAAAACCCTATGGCAGGTAGCGCTAGAGCTAGAGCAGCGCCTAATCCAGATTTTTCTGACCGGCGAGGCGGGGCAGCGTCCCGTTTTTGGCGGAATTCAGCCGTTTCAACAGGATCCTCACTGGCGCAACTATCTGCTCTTTCACGAATATTTTCATGGGGACAACGGCGCGGGCTTGGGGGCGAGTCATCAAACCGGATGGACAGGACTGATCGCTAAGCTAATTCAGCAATACAGTGAATACGGCAACGCTCAACTGCATTGATGGAGGCTCAGTCCTATGGCGATCGCTATAAAGGTGCATTAAACCGTATGGCAATGCACCCTGTAGTTAATATTTAAAGAGTTAGATATAGTGAGAGCTGACAACAGCATCTAAGCCTGATTAACCGAGCGATCGCCTCACTTTCCTGCATAAAATTTAGAGATACACTAGCTGAAATCTTATTCAAAGATTATTGGTTTTGCTAGTTCTATTGCTCCCTTTCAGCCATTAGAGGAAATATCAGTTAACAGCCTAGATGCTGTTGCGTTTAGACGAGACAGATTAGGATAATACAGTCGCTTTACCTCCTGTTTTGATGGAGTTGACTTGCAATCTGTCAGGGAAGCTTTTGGCTTCAGTTATTACTATACCGCTCCTCTTTCAGGTTAGGGGCTGCTGACAACAAAGTTTACAACCCGTGAGTCAGAGGTCGCTATTCGTAACGTAAAAACATAGATTCTGTCAGGCTTTCAGAGTAAAATCAGTTGGCGCATCAATTGAAAATACGCTGGCAAACTAACAGTTTGAACGGTCTAAAACGCCTGGTTCATACTTGCAGAGGGTAGCTTTTTTATTCTTTTGACGGCAAAATATTTATCGTTGTTTCTAAAGCCAATTACGGGCTATATCGCTATGCCGCCTCAACTCAAGAAAGCCGTTCTATTGACAATTATTGGCGAATCAGTCTTGCAAGATCGCCTCATGCAGCTCATGAAAACGCTGGGCGTTTCAGGGTATACCTTTACCCTCGCTCAGGGTGTTGGCAGCCACGGCGTCCGGATGTCAGACGTGTCAGGAATTGCCGGCTACAAAACTAATCTTGAGCTAAAAACGGTGGTTTCTGAGGAAATTTCCGATCAGATTTTGACCGAAGTAAATGAATATCAAGACAAATACGCGCTGATTGCGTTTCGACAGCCCGTAGAAGCGCTGTTAGATTGACCAGGGGTTTACCCAGTCGCTGCTAGGCTAGCTTTTCTGGCTGTGGGGGCTGACTGCTTGTTCTAGCCATCGCAGCCCCGCATTGAGCAGCAGCGCCAGCAGCGCCACCGCGATCGCCCCGGCCCAGATCTTGTCACTGCGGTTAGTCTGAATCCCTTCAAACAGGAGATTTCCCAGACCGCCAGCGCTGAACTTAGCGCCAATGGTGGCAATGGCGATCGCTACGATTGCTGCCAGCCGCACCCCCGCCAAAAATACGGGCAGCACCAGCGGTACCTGTACCCGCCACCAGCGCTGCCAGCTACTCATGCCCATACCCTTAGCCGCCTCTAGGATGGCTGAGTCGATGCCGCTTAGCCCCACCACCAAGTTCCGCACCAAAATCACCTGGGTATAAATCACCATCGCCGTAATCACCGATCGCTGATTCAGGCCAAACACAGGCACTAAGAAAATAATCAGCGCCAGACTCGGAATGGTATAGAACACGCCCAGCACGCCCATAACGGGCACCGCCAATCGCCGCACCCGCGTAATCAGCAGCGATAGGGGGATGGCAAGGGTAATGGCGATCGCCAGGGTAATGCCCACCATTTGCACATGCTCCCAGAGCTGCTGCAGGACGACGGTAGGACTGGTGAGGAGGTAGGACATGGAGAGATGTGGGTGATGCTTAGCGAGTAGCGGATGGGTAGCGGATAGATAGGGGGGCTTGGCCGCGGCCAAGCCCTGATGAAATATCAGCAAGACTCGCTTTGTTTGACGGCTTGCTGAATCTGCGCCAGCGAAAGAACTCCTACGGGGCGATCGCGCTCTGCGATCGCAATCTGACTCGCGCCAGTTCTAAGCATGAGCGAGAGGGCTTCTCGGAGGCTAGCCTGGGGGGAAAGCCGAGGCTGATTGTCTAAGTCAAAAGTATCCGGCAGATTCTGCATGGCGGCAGCGACTCGCAGCAGGCCGAGCTGTCGCATCACGTCTTCGCTGCCCAAGAGGCTACGAATAAAGTCATTGCGGGGCTGAGTGAGGAGATTAAACGGCGTGTCGAACTGAACAATTTGACCGGCCTGCATCACCAAAATGCGATCGGCGAGACGCATGGCTTCATCGACATCGTGCGAGACAAATAAAATTGTTTTTTGCAACTGGTGCTGCAGGCGCAAAATCTCATCCTGCAGTGCCGTACGGGTAATGGCATCGATCGCCCCAAACGGCTCATCCATCAAAATCACCTGGGGGTCGCCCGCCAAAGCTCTGGCTACCCCTACCCGCTGCTGCTGTCCCCCCGAAAGCTGGGCCGGATAGCGATCGCGGTATTCCTGGGGCGGCAAGGCCACAAGCTGTAGCAGCTCATCGACCCGCATCTGAATTTTAGAGCGGCCCCAGCCCAGCAGCTTCGGCACCACCGCTACATTCTGCGCCACCGTCATATGGGGAAATAGCCCCGACTGCTGAATCACATAGCCAATTTGCCGTCGTAGCTCAGTGGCCTTCAGCTTGCGAATATTATTGCCCGACAGAAAAATACTGCCCTGAGTTGGCTCATACAGACGGTTCACCATCTTCAGCAGCGTCGTTTTGCCGCAGCCAGACGGCCCCAAAATCACCACCAACTCCCCCGGCTGCACCGCAAACGTGCAGCCATCTACCGCCGGACGCGCCGCCTCCGCAAACCGCAGCGACACCTGCTCAAACGCGATCGCACTCATGGTTTAGCCCGTTCAACTTCCGTTCGACTCCACTCACAGCTAGACCTCTCTTCCCCCCCCTCAACGATTACTCCACCACTCCCGACTCCAGCAAAAACTCACGCGCTACCTCCGCAGGCTCGCGCCCCTCACCAGTCACCTCATAGTTAAGCTGCTGCATCGCTTCATTGGTCAGCAGCGGCGCGATGCCGTTGAGGACTTCGGCAATTTCGGGATTGGTTTCTATCGCTTCCTGCCGGACTACGGGCGCCACCTGATAGGGGGGAAACAGATTTTGATCGTCTTCCAGCAGTACCAGATCAAAAGCGCTGATTTCACCATCCGTTGCAAAGGCCACAGCTACATCCGCCTCGCCATCGACGAGTCCCTGATAGCGCAGGCCGGCATCGACGGCTTTGTAGGCTTCTAATTCAAAGTCGCCATAAGCCTGCTGTAGTCCCGGCAGGCCATCTTCTCGCACCTCAAATTCGGGCGGGCCGATCATAACTAGCTCATCTGCCTGGGCCGCCATCTCAGAAATTGTGGTGATGCCCAGCGCCTCCGACTGAGCCTGGGTCATCGCCAAAGCCTGGGTGTTGTTCATCGGTGCGGGTTCTAGCCAAACAAGATTAAAGTTTTCCTGATATTGGTTAGAAACCGTGTCGTACACCGCCTGCTGATCGCTGCTAACAGGCTGCTTGAGCACCGTCAGCAAGCCCGTCCCTGTGTATTCAGGATAAAGATCAATTTCGCTATTTTCTAACGCGGCCTGGGCGACAGGAGTGCCGCCTAGATTCAGATTGCGTTCGACCTCAAAGCCAGCATCTTCTAGGGCGATCGCATACATTTCTCCCAGAATGAGCTGTTCGGTGAAGTCTTTAGAACCGACGCGAATCGCGCTGTCGTCAGGTTCGGAGCCGCCCTGACAGGCGACAACGGTGGCGGCAACTAGAAATGCCAGCAGAGCAAAAAAGAAGCGATGGCGCAGTTTGAACATGGCTTAGCGGCGAAGATTGAATTTTTAAGAGGATAGCACTGATATTGACTATCGCCGTCCTGCCTAGGCAGCGGCAGCTACCGCCGAGACTGCTGCTGCAGCACCTCCAAAAAGGCTTTGACGGAGGGTGGATGAGGCGTATTGACCAAAGTTGCCGCCCCGATCGCCCGCTCTAGCGGCACGGGCAGCGATCGCACCTGCACCCCTTTGGGAATCGGCAGCGCTGCCAGCCGGGGCAAAATGGCGGCTCCCAAGCCCTGAGCTACCATGCTGACAATGGTGGAATCTTCTTTAATCTGGTAGGCCACCTGCAGCGTTTGGCCCCAGGTGCTCCAGTGATCGCGCACAGCCGAGGTGCATTCGGCATAGTTCAGCAAGATAAAGGCGTGCTGGGATAGCTCCGTCCAGGTGAGCTGGGGCGGTACGTGCCCTACCGAGCGCGGTAGCAAAACCACATACTCGTCGCGGGCAATTTCCCAGGTGGCAAATTCTTCCGACCGGGGCAGCGGCACCAAGCCAATGTCGGCATCGCCGGCCCGCAGCGCCCGCTCGACGCCGGTAGGATCGTATTCGCTCAGAGAAACCGCTACGTTGGGAAAGCGCTGACAAAACTGAGCAATGATGGGGGGCAGTAGATGGGTGGCGGCACTGCGAAAAGAGGCAATCCGCAGCTGGCTGCCGTACAGCCCTTTTTCTAAATTGACTTCGTATTCAATCTGCTCCCGTAGCTCTAAAATCTGATCGGCATGGCTAATGATGCGCTCGCCAATGCAGGTCAGCCGCGCTCCAAACCGCCCCCGCACCAGCAGCGGGACTCCCAGCTCAGCCTCTAACGACGCGATCGCCCGGCTCGCAGCTGACTGAGAGATATCGAGCCTGAGGGCCGCATCGGAAAAACTGCCGTGGCGGGCGATCGCCGCCAAAATTTCCAGTTGAGAAATGTTCATAAACTACATCTATTCGCTTTGCGCATAGATGCGACTCGATCTGGGTTTTGTTTTTAATAAAGAGTAAAGATAGCTTAGTCAATAAGCCGCTCATTAATCTATCTCATTCGACTCCCATGTTCGAGCTAATTGACTTCAACAAGTTTCGGGACACGCCCAACGTTCGCTTTTTTGACATTACAATTGACCGCTCCAACGCCCGCGATCTCGTCTTTCACGATGGCCCCGCCGTCAGTCCCCACAACAGCACTGAGGGCAGTTGGCAATTTTATCTCCATCCCCATCAGGAAGATAACTTACTGGCCGTTAGCGGGGGCCGCACCTTCGATTTAGTCAACTTTGCCTGGGCCTATCCCTATCATCGGGTGCGCCTAGAGGCTAACCGCTCCATTCTGCGGATTCCGCCAGGCACCTTCCACCGCTCTGTCTCCGATCGCAAGGGTTCTCTAGTCATCAACCAGGCCGTGAGAAGCGCCCAGGCCACTTTGCAGAATGAGTTTCGCGTCTACAACGCCCACAACATTCCGCGCCTGCGGGCCTTACTCAGCTCCGGTCTTCGCCCTCAAGAGCACGGTTTTGAAGAACCCTATCTCCAGGCCGCCTAGGAAACAGACTGAGCAGACCGATGGCTCCAGCCCACAGCTTCAGCAATATGGTTGAGCTGATGAGCCGCTAGCTTTTGCAGCAAGCCCTGGGAAATGCGTCGCATCAGGCCCGGCCCTTCATAGATCCAGCCCGTATAGACCTGGACAAGAGAGGCCCCGGCAGTAATTTTTTCCCAAGCATCCGCCGCCGTAAACACACCGCCAACCCCAACAATCGGGAGCTGGCCCTGGGTCTGCTGCCAGATAAAGCGAATGACCTCAGTAGAGCGCGATCGCAGGGGTGCGCCGCTGAGTCCCCCCGCCTCTGCGGTTACTGGCTGCCCGGTAGGCTGCACAATGCGAGTCTTGAGGCCGGTGCGGGCCAGGGTGGTATTGGTCGCAATCAGTCCCGCGAGCCGATAGTCCACAGCCAGGTTGACAATCGCCGCGATCGCCTCCCAGTCAAGATCGGGCGAGATTTTCACCAGCAGCGGTTTTTGGTTCTGGTTAATCTGCTGGATGGCATCGACGATGGCAGCGAGCTGGTCAGCAGCCTGGAGCGATCGCAGCCCCGGTGTGTTGGGTGAAGACACGTTGACCACAAAATAGTCGCCCCAGTTTTGCAGCAGCTTGAAGCTTTCCTGATAGTCGCTGGCCGCCTGATCGAGTGGCGTAATTTTAGACTTGCCCAAATTGATGCCGATGGGAATCGGCACGGCTTGGGGACTGCGGAGCTGCTGCAGGCGCTCGGCTAGAGCCGCCGCGCCCAGATTATTAAAGCCCATACGGTTGAGCGCCGCCCGGTCGTCCGGCAGCCGGAACAAACGCGGACGCGGATTACCCGGCTGGGGATGAAAAGTGACGGTACCCAGTTCGGCAAAGCCAAAGCCCAAGGCTGTCCAAGCTCGCACTCCCACCCCGTCTTTATCAAAGCCCGCCGCTAGCCCCAGCGGATTGGCAAATTGCAGGCCCCAGAGAGACTGCTGCAGTCGCGGATCGCTGAGCGTGTAGGTGCGCTGCAGCCAAGCCTGATAGACCGAAGGCTGATCGGCGATCGCCTCGTTCACGCCCGGCTGGGTCATCCAGGCTAAACTCCGCAGGGTTTGCTGATGTAGCCATTCTGGACTCGCCCCCGGCAGCCGAAACAAAAGCGGGCGAAGCAAACGTGTATACATGTCTTGCAAAAAATCTCTCCTTGGCACTATTGCCCAAAATCTTTGTCAAGATAGCGGTTAGTCGATTTCTAGCGGCTCTGCTATTCAACAGCCTCTGTCACTGCAAAGTTCATCTTAGCGATCGCCAGCGAACTGAACCTTAAAAGCTAGATGCATTAAATTAAGCAGGCAGGACCCAGAGTGAGCAAGTAAACTGAAGTCGATAGACCTGCATAAGAATCAGCTCCCCGATTTATCAAACAGCAGAGAGGCAAACTCAGAACTGCGCAGCTGCACTTTTCTAGGTTTAGGCAGGGTCAAGAGCGGGGAAAATTGGGCCGTTAAGGAGTCGATAAGGCATGGGGCAGCCAAAGGCACCAACCAGATTTGAAAAACAAGTTGTGGCTTTGGGACGAATTCTGCAAACCCTCCGCGAGCTGGAGGAGTTAGAGCCGTTAGTCGAGGCTGTTTTAGAATTTGTCAGCTCAGAATTTGCCTATTCGCTGCTGTGGATTGGCCTCTATGACCGGGTGAATCATCAGCTTCGCGGACAGGGCACCCGCGCGCCGATGCCGATGCGGTTATCCCACCAGGTAATTGCCCTCAATCCGGGCGACCTGATGGAGCAGGTTGTGATTCAGCAGCGGCTGCTGGCTGTACCCGACTTGCGGCTTGAACCGAGGGCGGGGACTTGGACAGCCATCGCTGAGCAGCAAAACATTCAGGGGACTTTGCTCTTTCCGATTCGCTACCGCCATACCTGTCTGGGCGTCATGCTGTTGGGAACTGAGCACTGGGGCATGTCACCCACCTCCGCTGAGCGAGCGGTTTTAGCTCTAGTTCTAGGAGCCTTGGCCGAAGCCCTCTATCTACACCAGCAGAGCCAGCAGCAGCAGCTTGTCAAACGCCCCGATCAGCCCCTGCTTGAACTGCTAGAGGCGCTAGAACCGCTGACCAATTTGGAGGAGCGGCTGCAGACAGTTGTGCGTATCACCCATCAGTTTGTGGCTCCCTCGCGCACCAATATTTACTGGTTTGAGCCGTGCGGCAGATTTTTTTGGCATCGGGTAGCCTATCATCGCACTCGGCCCACCGTCTACACTGCCACCAGCCATCCGGCTGATTCTCGCCTAGCAGTTAGCCAGGTGAAAGGGTTTTATCAGCTGCTTCAGGCAAATCAGCTCGCCATCATTGGGGAAGCTCAGTCTTCCCTCAACGCCAACGTCACTAGCCTGCTGATGCAGCAGCTCAGAGCGCGATCGCTGATTGCCGCTCCGATTCGGTTTCAATCTGAGCTGCTGGGGTTTATTTCCGTCGAAGGGGAGGAGGCCCGGATTTGGACAGAAGCGGAGCGCAACTATCTACAGGCCGCTGCCCGGCTCTTGGGGCTAGGGATGCCAACGGCTGAAATGGAAGAAAAGGTGGAGGAAGTCAAAGCAAATCAGGTCCTGACAGCTACTGTTTCCCGCAGCATTCACAACCAAGAAGACTGGCGCAAAACCCTCGATCTCTGCGCCAAGGAACTCTGCCCCCGCCTGCAGGCTGACCAGCTGATCGTGCTGCTGTATAACTCTGAGCTAGACGGGTTTGAGCTGTGCTACTACAGCCGCACTCAGGTTTCCCGCTTTGCCCATACGCCCTGGCCCGCCCTCAGCGATGTGGACTGGCAAATGCTAGAGCGCAGCCGGGAAGCCATTTGTATTGAAGACTTGGAGCAGGAGCTAAAGCTGCTGGCCTGGCAGCCTATTCTGGTTGAGATGAAGGCGCGATCGCTGATTATTTGCAATGTGTCTATCGGCCATGCCCCCGAAGGACTGCTAATTGTCAGCAGCAGCCGGGAGCGGCACTGGAGCCAGCTCGATCAGTCCCTTGTGCAGGTGGTTAGCCAGCAGGTGGGCCTAATTTTGCACCAGTGGCAGTTGCAGCGGCAGGTGAGTCAGCAAATTCAGCTTTATCAGACGATGCAGTGGGGCTTGAAGACGCTGCAGCAAACTTTTCAGCTCGATCAGCTAGAGCAGGGGACGCTGGACTACATTGCTAAGCTGTTGCGGGTGCCCCTGATTGGTCTGATTAGCTGGGTGCCTGAGCAGCCTGCGGCCCGAATTACCAGCGCCGTTGTGCAAAAGCCGTTTGAGCTGGTTATCCAGGAAACTATCCCAGTCGCTTCTGATGCCATTGTCAACTGGGCGCAACAAACAGAAGGCTTGCTGCCGCTGACTTTGGAAGACCTGCCTGACAATACGCGCCAGTGGTTGCGTGCCCCCACAGGCAGCAAATTGCTGGTCATTGCGCTCAAAACCGCTCCAGAGCATACCTGCAATGCGGTGCTGGTGCTGGCGGATCACAGCGATCGCCGCTGGTCAGAATATCATCTCAATGCTCTGGCGCTGCTGACCAATCAGCTCGCCTGGTCGCGCCGCCATTTGGGCCTAGTTGAAATGCTGCTGACTCAGCGAGAATCGCTGGAGGCGCTCAACTGGTATAAGCAAAAACGCTTTGGCGAGATTCACCGTCTGGTGGAACACAGCGTCCGCCGCCTAAACGAACTGAGCATACAGAAAAATATGCCCTCTAGCCCGCAGTACCAGCAGGTTTTGCGGCAGTTAGGGGGGCTGTTGACGACCATAGCCCCGATTTTGAAGCATGAAGAGTGGCAGCTTCACAGCGAGTATGAAACCACGCCGCTGGCCAGTTTGCTTAATCGCCTGATGGAACGGGCGCGCAACGCTATTCAGCGGCAGCAGCTCTGGTCTAAAGTCCATAACGAAAATAATCTCAATATTGGCGGCGACATTCCAAAGATTGAGTTTGTTTTATATGAGCTGATGGCAGCGGCCTGCGATCGCTCAGCCGTGGGCGGCAGAATCGATGTTTGGTGCCGCCTGTACAATCGTGACTGGATTGAGGTGGCAATTACCGACAGCGGCATTATTGATGAGGCTCTGATTGCAGAACTCCATTCCGGGCGACCTGACGACCTGCTTTCTCCTTCTAAGCTGGAGGAGCCGCCGGGTTTGCACTTTGCCATTTGCCAGTCGATTATGCAGCAGATGGGGGGCGAGCTGAACCTGTTTAAGCTGGACGATGGCAGAATTCTCAGCCGGGTGATTCTCCCCATCGCGCACAAAAATCCGGCCCAGCGGGTTCAGATTGACGGCCCCACAAGTAAACCCTTCTCGCGGCGGCAGGGGCGATAGGAGATGGGGAAAATGAGGAGGGTGAGGAAGATTGACAGGTAGCGAGCGACTGAACTGGCCTTAGAGTTAGCCATGCCAGCAAAATAATGTCGTAT
This sequence comes from Leptolyngbya sp. SIO4C5, assembly GCA_010671965.1. GTDB lineage: Bacteria > Cyanobacteriota > Cyanobacteriia > Phormidesmidales > Phormidesmidaceae > Sphaerothrix > Sphaerothrix gracilis. Next base: position 2,702 of record JAAHIC010000012.1, on the reverse strand, counting down.
CAAGGGCGGGTGAATTTCAGGGTAATGCCGCCGGTATTGCCGAGTTTGCCACCATTTCCCACTAGGCTGACCTGACCTTCAGCATTGATCTCGACTGAGAGTTCAACGGTTTCGAGTTTCATGCCGGTTTGGGCTTCGGCTTGCTGAAACATATCGCCGACAACGCTCATTAGGCCGTCCATTTGGGTTCGCAGCGCCTGGGCATCTAAAGGCACCCGCTTGCGGGTTGCTAGCCTTCTCACTGCTTCCACGGCTTCTCTAGGCGGACCAAAGCCGCCGCCAATATCTTCTCCGCCGCGCCTGCCTTCAATTTCAATCTCTTCGGTGATTTGCTCGGTTTCAGCGATAACCCAAACAGGGGAGGATTCTGTCATGGTGTTTATGACTTAAATTTAGCTAGAAAGATCGGGCAATCGTGCAGGCAGACTTACTAAGCTACCTAGGCCGGGGTTGTTTATGAATAGACTGCTGTGCTTGATAAATGATTGCGTTCTCCTACTTAACGGGCGCGTTTGATGGCGTAGAATATCGAGCTTACTGTTGAGTGCTAGTAAGCGTGCTAATTTTTCCTGCTCATAGCGAGCGGTAATCAAACCGTCCAACAGATTATAGAGTTCTGTAATGATCCGATCTCCTAACATGAATCGATGGCTGCGCGGTAGTCGATTGAGAATAGGCACGTACCATTTCACCAAATCGTAGCTCTTCTGAATGATGGGTAGATCTTGCATGGCGCTAAAATCCCAAAATTAAATTTTCGCGCTGCGCGCGAGGAAAAAGGATTTAGGGCACAGTACAAAAGCACTATAGAGAAAAGGGCTATTGAAGAGTCCACGCCGAGGAGCAGACAACACGAAAACTGATGACGCTGCCCCTGTAGGCCGAGATGATCCCGTTCCGACCCGCCGAACGACAGTTCCCAGGGTCGTGGTACCACGACCCACCGCGCACCAGCCGGTATTTACTCTCGCCAGAGGATATCCAAGCACTGCCATCATCAGAAGCCTCTTCATAACTTTCATGCCAATGATCCTGACACCATTCCCATACGTCTCCATGCATGTCATAAAGGCCAAAGGCATTGGCTGGAAAGCTGCCGACCGGTGTTGTTTCTTGTCGGTAGCTGCCTAAAGGACCATCTCCATACTTACCGGGATAGGTTGTGCCTTCGTATGTCAAATCGGTTCCTCGATAATTGGCTAGCTCTGTGGTGATGGTTTTGCCAAAGGCAAAAGGGGTCGTGGTGCCAGCACGGCAAGCATATTCCCATTCCGCTTCACTCGGTAGACGGTAGTCGCGCCCGCTCTTCTTTGCCAGTCGGGCACAGAACTCGACAGCCTCATGCCAATTAACTTGTTCAACTGGGCGATCATCACCTTTGAACTGTGACGGATTGGTCTCAAGGTCGCGTTCAACTTTTGGGAAAGCAGCAACTGCCTGCCACTGGGCCTGGGTCACTGGATATTTTCCCATCCAGAAAGTGGGTACCGTGACCTCATGCTGCGGGCCTTCACTGTCCCGTCGTCTTTCTTCGTGCTCAGGCGATCCCATCAAAAAACTATCGCCTGAAATCAGCACCATATCCAAAGTGATCCCGTTACCAAGATCCTCGCGACGATACTCAGCTTGTTTGCGAACACTGGTTGTTAGAACTTTAGGCTGTCCGAGCCCCAAAAATCCGGCTTTTTCAACCCCCGTTATGGTCACCACATCAAAGGTAAAAATATTTTTTGACTGTGGTTCAGTAGGAGAAACAGAAGGTTTCGATGGAATTTCTATCTCAGGTCTCTGAGGCACAGCCGAACCGGGCTCGGTCTGAATGTTTTCTGGAGCAATAGACCGTGTCGCTGAGAGCGGTGGGCTGGGGTCTATAGTAGTCTGTCCAAGACCACGCGATCGCACGGCAATCCGCTCAATGGCCTGAACGGTTTGGGCGTCGGGGGAGATTGCCAGAACCCGCAGCCATAGATGTCGCGCTTCCTGCCAATCTCCTTGTGCTTCTGCCTCTAACGCATCATTTTTGAGTGTCAGCAGATCAGCGGGTTCGGCCAGTTCGGGCAGCAAAATCAAATGACGCTTTTGTACCGGTTCCGCTACGGTGTACGGATGCTGCTTAGGCTTACCATGCTGCTGATTCAGGGCCGGAACTCGATAGTGGAGATATTGATCCAGTCGATCGACCGTAGCACAGTTGCCCTGACCTTGAATCTTTAAGCCCTCCAGCAAGGTATGGGTAAAAGCGCCCTGCCGTAGGTCATCAATTTCGTAAGACAGTTCACTAGGACTACAAGCGGAAATAGTGACAACCCCTTGCTGACGCTCCAACCCAATTCCCTGCCCGCCCCGGTCATCCTCATCGCGGCAAGCATCCAGCAGCAAAATTACGTTTCCCGCCCCACTGCGTCGCAGACGATCGCCTACCTCGCGAATAGCCAGAGCGGTAGCGGGAATATTGCCTGGGTCAGCATCCAGCGGCAGCAAATAGTCATAGCCTTCGTAGCGCTTGCCATGCCCGGCAAAGAAAAACCAGAAATTATCTTCAGGGTTCAGAAAATTCTGATGCTGAAACCGCACTCGCAAAAACCGTGAGAGTACTCCATAAGTGGGTACTGACCGCATAGGCTTGTCGCCATAATCTTGCGGAATGGGTGGCGCATCATGGGAAAAGAAATAGACCTGCTCGAAGTGAATGTCCTGGAGGA
>JAAHIC010001199.1 GCA_010671965.1 Leptolyngbya sp. SIO4C5 | reverse complement strand
GAAACTAGAAAAGGGAGATGATACATCTCCCTTTAATACCCAACAGCGGCTTCATCTTTTTCTGTAGAAATACATGACATGAACAAATAGCTTCTCTTGATAGATTTTTTTTGATGCATAGTAAAGATTCTAGAATCAATCTGGGAATATCAACGGTTGGAGTGAAAACTTAAAGTTTCAATCTAACAGCCGTTTCTCAGCTAAAACAACCTAAAGCAATAGAGAACATATTATTCCTGTTTAGCAAATTTTAGACATGAATCGAATTGTCAAGTTTTTCCTGACGCTACTCTTTTTCACTCTAGCTAATGTTAGTCCTGCGCTAGCTTTTCAATTAATACCTATGTCACAGGTGCTCGCTCCTGTCGGAAACAGCTCAACTAAGTCATACGAAGTTGCAAATAACAGCGATGAGCGCGTTGCGGTAGAAGTCTCTATCGTTAAACGTCATATGGATATTGATGGACAGGAGTCCTACGAACCAGCTGAGGAAGACTTCTTAATCTATCCATCTCAAATGATTTTAGAACCTCAATCGGTGCAAACTGTCCGGGTGACCTGGTTAGGAGATCCAAGTCCGTCGCAGGAATTAGCTTATCGTTTGGTCGCTGAACAGCTACCTATCAGTTTGTTCTCTCCTGAGGAAGTCACAGCGCGTCCTTCTGGTTCAGTGCAGGTTTTGCTGCGCTATCTAGGTTCCCTTTACATTCGTCCTGACACCACTACGGTCGATGTGCAGATTGCCTCAGTTGAAGCAATTGAGAGTGAGCGAGAATCTCAACTCGCTATTACTGTGATAAATCATGGTACCGCTTATGCCCGCTTGCAGGATGTACAAATCGGTTTGACGGCTCAGGGAGTAACGCTTCCTCTCAATGCAGAGCAGTTACAAGCAATAAACGATCAGGTAGTCTTGGCAGGAAGTCAGCGCCGCTTCATCATACCTCGACCCTCTAATCTACCCAGTGGGCCGGTTACAGCCACTCTTCAGTATCGCCACGATAGATAACTTCCTCAGGAGAGAACAAACTGATAG
>JAAHIC010001198.1 GCA_010671965.1 Leptolyngbya sp. SIO4C5 | reverse complement strand
AGTAGCCTCGGTGAGGTTCGTAGGTGTCGATGAACTGACGACCGCAGGCGACGCAGATGTGATTTTGCTTACCTTTTCTCTTACCGTTCTTACGGATGTGAGTGGCTCCGCACTCTGGACATTGCATCGCAGATTACCTCTAGTTCATCTTTTAATTATGCAACGCCGAAAACTCCTCTCTGCCTCTATGAATACAGATAGCCCTGTCTCTGACAGCGTCATCGATCAAATGATCGACCTGCGATTGCAACTCGCTCAACTCGAACACAAAATTGATACCCTCATGCCCGCTTTCTTTGATGCCTGCGCAGCTCAAGAGCTCACTCAGTTTAGACATGAGCATGGAATCATCTGTCGTCGGCTTACGCCCGGCAACCTCCTAATCTATTACTCCTGAGTTTTTGCGACAGAACCATATTTCCTCCTTGCATTCACGTTTCGCTGCTTCACTCTATAGCTTCACCTAAAGTGAGAAAGAACCAAAAAATTTTGCGATCGCTCTCTGACAACCATTGAGAAGATGAACAACCGAAGTATTTCCAGTCTTCGTGTTGAAGTGGAACACCACATGGTGGCGTCAAACGCTGCCAAATTCTGAGGCAACCCTTTCGCAATTGGCTTGACCACTACGTCGATGACGTGATGGAGACTGCCTGCGGCTTGCATAACTTCTGCCTGACACACCGAGCAAAATCAGGTCATCTAATAGGTCAAGCGGCTTGACCCCGAACGGTGAGAGGATATGGTGACTTCAACCGATTCCTTTCTTATTTTCGATAAAGTCTAATGTGTCAGCTAGTGGCTTGATCAGAATTTTTGTGACATATGGGCTTTTCAATAAACAAGAACAAAGGTAGCAAACAATACCGACTACAAATCAAAGCTTAAGACAAGCCACAGTGAAGCTCGTATGCGCGCCCAGGCACCCCTGCAAGCCCCGCCCGAAGAAGCCGAGGGCGAGGCAGCCGAGCCCCTGCCCGGTGCCGTCGGCACCATCCACGTCTACAGCGACGGCCGCACCGAGGGCGGCGACGCCGT
>JAAHIC010001197.1 GCA_010671965.1 Leptolyngbya sp. SIO4C5 | reverse complement strand
CCTCGGATAAGGGCGGCCATCTCTATAGCCCCTCGCAGCGACTGGTAGATCTGTGTGCGCCCTTATCCGAGGGGCTAATAATAAACACCCCCATGTCGTGGCGCTGAGCGGCAGCGATCGCAGGCCAGTTGTCCTGAAAAATGTAGTACCAGTGCAGATTGACATAGTCGAACTGTCCGGTTTCAATCGTTTCTTGAATCAGCCAAGTAGGACCGTGAGTAGAAAAGCCGATGGAGCGCACCTTTCCCTGACGCTGAAGCTGACGGGCTACCTCTAAACAGCCTCCCGGACGGATACTCTGCTCCAATACTTCCGGCGTATTGATGCCGTGTAATCCCAGCAAGTCCACATACTCTAGTCGCAGATTCTGCAAGCACTGTTCAACCGTCTGCCGGAACTCCTCGGCATCTGGCTGGGGCGAAACTTTTGTTTGCACAATGATTTCGCTGCGAGGAAACTGGGGCAAGACTCTGCCAAGCTGAACTTCAGAGGTACCATAGCCGCGAGCGGTTTCAATGTGGTTAATCCCCAGCTCAACTGCTCGTCGAATCGTCGCCTCTAAATTCTGCTGGTTCTTATAGGGAATTTGCTCCTGAGGCACGTCTTGCCAAGAGTGTTGATAGCGCATTCCCCCGCAGGAAAATACGGGCATTTGCAGCTCTGTGCGACCGAAGCGACGATATTGCATGAACGGCGAAATACAGAAAATCACTGATCACTGTTCTAGCACCTTACGAGCCTTGTAGTCTGGTCATCCGAACTATCAGTTTCTGCACTCTTAGAGAATTCTTTAGCTTCACGCCGCCGCTTGGTAACACGGGCTATCTCAGTGAGATTGCTGCATTTTCCTGGGGAAAGCCATAGGTTTTGTATCGAAAAATACAAATTATGCCAACCCCTATTCATAGGATGATTCAGATATCTCAATACCGTCACTCAACTCAATCAACCCAATCACTCAGCCAGCGCTTTGACTTCGCCTCTCCACTTGTTCTGACAGCAAGCTGCGCCAGACGCTGTGATCATCTGAATCATCCTATGAA
>JAAHIC010001196.1 GCA_010671965.1 Leptolyngbya sp. SIO4C5 | reverse complement strand
AGCTACCGACTCAAGATATTGAAAACGCTGTGGTCGCTAAGCTGTTTCAGGACATGCTGGACAAGCTCACCCCAGAGCAGCGCGAAAAAATCATCCTGGAGATGAAGCGAAACAGGGATGATCCCAGTGTGGAAGCTTGGCTAGCCAGTGGGGGAACTATGGCTGTCGCGCGAATGAGCGGATTTGGAGTTTATCTGATGGCTAGCACACTCTTGGGCGGGTTAACTAGCGCCATCGGCATTACGCTGCCGTTTGCGATCTATATGGGCATGAGCCAGGCGATCGCACTAGTTTTAGGCCCGGTGGGCTGGACAGTGCTAGCAGGCGGCATTCTCTACACGCTCAATCAGCCCAACTGGAATCGGCTAGCGCTGGCCGTTGTTTACATCTCCGTGATTCGGACCTCACTGGAGTAGAACGAAGCTATTAGACAAGCAGAAATCAAGAAAGCCCAGCAAGAACGGATTGAATTCTGGGCAGCCAGGGGTATTCAAGTCAAGTAGGGCACACTGACAGTAAGCAGGGTCATTTTCTTCGCGAGCGATGCTCCTCTGGAGCCGTTTCATGAATGTCAAAGCAAACCACTCCAGTTCTTCTTCGTTGGTCTACTCATCTTGCTGCATAGAGTAGTAAATTTTGTCTTGCTCATGTCCACACCCGCTGAATCGGATACAAATCAAATTTGTCATCACGGCTCACAATATCTAGCGAGTAATCCACTGCTTGGGCAACTAAAATGCGATCAAATGGATCCCGATGATTAGGGTAAAGCGGTAAATTTAGGTAGATTTCTAGACTCTCAATCTCGATGGGGATAATTTCAGCTCTGATAACCGAGATACGATCCAATAAACTCTTCAAAGAGCAATCAAGCTGAAGTTTGCCAATACTTATCTTGATGACTATTTCCCAAAGACTTACCACGCTAAAAAATAAATCTGACTTGGCATCGACTATCTCTTTGGCTCTTTGACTTAAATTGGGATCCTTTGATGTGTGCCAGAGAACAACATGAGTGTCTAGGAGAAACGCCATGTTACATAA
>JAAHIC010001195.1 GCA_010671965.1 Leptolyngbya sp. SIO4C5 | reverse complement strand
TATCCAGAAGTGATTGAGGCAATTTTGGCACGGGCTAAATTGCCTCAATCACTTCTGGATTATGCCAATTTAGCTCTGGCTGGCTGGGCAGAAAGTTGTAGAAATAATATTGCTCACGATGCGGATCCCACTGCCAAGCGCTTTTCCCCATAAAAGCTGAAAGCCAGTTGTTGGGAGCAGAGCCATCCGCCTTTGCATCAGCCCAAACATACCAGTCAGACTTAGAGTTATCTCGGCTCTTACGGCTTTCAATAAACCAGGGATGCTGATCTGAAGTATGGTTCCAAACCTGATCAACCAATACTTTTATGCCGAGAGAATGAGCAACACTCAGCAGCCGATCAAAATCATCTAAATCCCCAAACAAAGGATCGATATCTAACATACCGGTGACATCGTATCCCATGTCGTTCATAGCCGACTCAAAAATCGGACATAGCCAAATCGCATCTACTCCCAAGGAAGCAATGTAGTCCATCCTATTGATGACACCTTGTAAATCACCAATACCATTGCTATCAGAATCGTTGAAACTCCAGGGAACAATTTGATAAATAACGGCATGCTGCCACCACTCACCGTTATGCTGCATGTCGTTAGAATCTTCCCATGTCCAAGCACGTCGATTAATAACTGGTTTTCGCCACCACTGAGCTACGTCCATTGGAGAAGCTGTCATACCTCGAATCCTTTTCAAATCACTGTCTATAGAAACACTAAATATGCTGTTATCCGCAGCACACAAAAGGCCAAAACCTGAAAGGTTTTAGCTTTTAAAGAATAGTTTTTAGTATTCTTAATGGTGGCTTATTTTGAATAAAAAACGGTTCCCCCAAGGGACATAATCTTATGTGCCCTATACAGCAAAACGCAAGGAGTTCCTCAATTAGTTGAGGAACTCCTTGCGTTTTAGTATTACCCTGGCACTGAGCTATTTTCCCGTGGGGCAACCCCCAAAGTATCTTCGCCGCAGGTGCGTTTCACAACCGAGTTCGGGATGGGTCGGAGTGGTTCCACACCGCCATAAGCACCAGGAAAGCAGTT
>JAAHIC010001194.1 GCA_010671965.1 Leptolyngbya sp. SIO4C5 | reverse complement strand
TCTGAGCGATCGGGCGGCAGAACTGCTCGATCGGATTGTCCAGGATTTGGGTGAAGCCGGGAAGGTGCAGTCTTTAGATAGACGCGCGCTAATGGTGCAGGTAATTCCGGCTTAGCCTCAGCCAGGGGTGGGCTAGATAAGGCTGACCCGCCTGCCGCTCGCTCAGGGCATTTGCTGATAGGTCGGGTGGCGGTAATACTTGGGAAAAGCATCGAGTCGCACATGCAGCCAGTAAACCCCCAAACCGGAAGTGCTAACCCACAAGGGTTGCTGGCCGTATTCATTGAGCAGCCGCGCCACGCTGCGCCCCACCACTTGCCAAAGCGCGTGCGTTTGGGGCGTTGGGGCCGATCGCACGAAGGCAGCTAGATGAGCATATTGCTGCTGCTGACTGCCCCGGCAGGGGACGACCAGCAGCGTATCCCCTTTCAAATTGGGAAACGCCTGCACTTCATCGCAGCGCTCCGCGTGGAGATAGTCAGCAAAGGCTTGGGGATCAGCTGTCACTTTGGCCAGTTGAGGGCTGTCAATCAGGCAGCATTCAAAGGGCTGCTGCAGCGTTGCCTCGCTCAGGGGTGGCGTTTCCCAGAAAAAAGCCTCATAGGGCATGTGGGCTAAAGCCTGGGTGAACACCTGGCGGAACTCGGCTGTCTGCTGCCAGCCAGCGAGGACATCACACCAGCGCAGAGCAGCCTGGGTCTTAGCCAGACTGAGCCATAGCCGCTGGCGATCGCCCGCGATCGCCTCGCAGTTGACGACAAACTTACCTTGTTCAGAGTAAAAAGGAAAACCCATATTGATTGAGTTGTGATCTCAGTCACGATTAACGCTTGTATTCGTCACGCCAAAACTGCCTCAACCGTCACATTGAAGCGGCGTTATTGTCACAGTGACAGCGCCCTAGCATCACGGAAATTTTGAGGCAGGTCATGGATACTAACAATATCCCCCAAGATTCATGCTCTACCCCGATATGTACGCTCAAACCGCAATTTCTGTTTCTGCCCTCGAACAGCTAGTTGATGAAATTCGTCTCTCTCGTAAGATTACCCGTCCGCA
>JAAHIC010001193.1 GCA_010671965.1 Leptolyngbya sp. SIO4C5 | reverse complement strand
CTGCTTAAATGACAGGTGAAACCGTGGGCAATCTCAACATAGGAAATTAGAGCCAATAGGTAATAAATGAATAGAGAACTTCCCGCTATTGACCTAACTGTCGCTATTCGAGCCTACAACAGCGCTGCTTATCTGCCTGAAATTTTGAAGCGCCTTCAGCAGCAGCAGGCCATAGAGCAGCTTAGATGGGAGATTGTGGTTGTTGACAACAACAGTACCGATGATACGCCTGCTATTGTTGAGCGGTTTCAAAAAGATTGGCCTACGGCTTTTCCGCTGCGGTACTGCCTTGAGAAAAAGCAAGGGGCTGTGTTTGCTAGGCAGCGGGCCATTCAGGAAGCACAAGGAACGCTAATCGGCTTTTTAGATGATGATAATTTTCCGGGCGATCGCTGGGTAGCTGCAGCTTATCAGTTTGGTCAGGCTCATCCGCAAGTGGGTGCTTACGGTAGCCGCATTGTCGGTAAATTTGAAACCCCTCCTCCTCCCCACTTCGAGCGAATTCAGTCTTTCTTAGCGATTAAAGAACGGGGCGAGCGGCCAAATCAGTATCGCCCAGAAGTTTTGAGCTTGCCGGCGGGGGCTGGCTTAGTTGTCCGTAAACAAATATGGCTAGACCATGTACCTCAAAACCAGAAACTACAAGGACCTGTAAGCAAATCTTTGGCAACCAAAGGCGAAGATTTTGAAGCGCTGCTCCATATCGCTCAAGCAGGCTGGGAAATCTGGTACAACCCAGACATGCTCGTTGAACACTGGATTCCCAGTTGGCGACTGGAACGACAATACCTAGTTTCTCTGGTTGAATCTGTAGGTCTCAATGTTTATGCTTTGCGGACTATCAGTACGCCTGGTCTCAGAAAAATACCTATCGCGCTGCGATTAATTGGTGGTAACATGCGTCGTTTGACACTTCACATCATCAAGTATCGAATTGAAGCTTTCAAAGATACTACTGCGATTTGTGAAAGAAATTTCTTTCTAAGCTGTTTAATCAGTCCCTTTTGGTCTGTTATGCGTAAAAATAAAACAGCGCCATGAAAGTTTTAATGGTTGCCAAGCTAGGGCA
>JAAHIC010001192.1 GCA_010671965.1 Leptolyngbya sp. SIO4C5 | reverse complement strand
TTCTGGATATTATCGGCTTACGGCTATTGAAAAATATCCAGAGCTGTTTTTTTCATTTACAAGAATATCCCATTCCCTCTGATACATAGGAAAGGGTAAATCCTGTTCTAGTTCATAAATAACTTGAAACTTAAGACGATTGAGCTGCTTATATGACTGAAGGTTCACATACCACACTAAACAGAGAGCTAATCCTAGCAGACTAATACAGACAAAAAGGATATTGCTGGATTCAATTAAAAGATTTTCATTTACGGGAAAAGAAAGAATAACCAGTATTCCAGAAAGAACTGAGATGTAGAAAGCATTTGCCTGCCCTCTTCTTGAGGTAACTCTATCCATCATCTCAATATAAATCTTGTACTGTTCTATTAACAGACTTCCATAGTCTTCTTCGCGAATTTTCATGTTTTGCTATAAGCTTGCTGTTAATAAATTAGGCTTAACGCAAGAGACAAGTCATCATCTTGAGTAAGCCATCTATTCAAATATGTAGCTAATTATTTAGAAATCTTTTCTGCCAATAGATTTAGGCCAGTGCAGCTTGCTGTGTTTCAGCAATCAAATTCTCTATTTCTATAAACGCCTTAGCATCGCGGAAGACAGGATCGCGATAGAGTTCCGGGATAAAAGATTTCAGTATCTCCTCAATCTTAACGGCTTGAGAGTCCCCTGGGCTCCAGGCATAAATGCCGCCTCTACGAATTTCATACTTGTAGCAATGATAATTTTGAATGTCGAAAGGTAGCTCAAGATTGTCAACTTTTTGATGCAGCAAGATAAACTTCTTATTCAATATCATCATCATGCCCAGTTCCAGCATGATGTTAGGGCTAAAACCTGTAATATCAACGATGCCAAAATGAGAATCTTTAATTTGCTTCATAATTTCAGAAACAACATATCGATTTCCGGGCGGATGAATGTAGCGCCTAGCTTGAATATTGTTCGCCACTAAAAACTCTCTAATACAATCCTCTAATTCATAAAAATCAGACCTTTCACCAGCGAAACGTCTGATTTTTATGAATTAGAGGATTGTATTAGAGAGTTTTTAGTGGCGAACAATAT
>JAAHIC010001191.1 GCA_010671965.1 Leptolyngbya sp. SIO4C5 | reverse complement strand
TCTTCATTCTTAGCGGGAATAAGAACAGAAACCGGAATCTTGGATGAAGCAGTAGACATTTTGAGGGTTAGGCCAACTATAAGGGCAAACAATAACGGAGGAAGACGCTAAGCTGCTATTGGCGATTCACCGAGCAGCTACTAGGTCGATCGCTTAGTCGTCGCTGGACGAATTATGCCCTGCAGAGCGCTTAAAAGATAACCAATTTGCCCATAGGCATAGGCAAGATTGGCAAAACGCTCCGCCGGATCTTGACAATATTTGATCACTTTGTAGCTGCCTCTGAGCAAGCGTTCGCCGCCGCGCTGCAGTTGGTGCCAGCCAGCACGACCGGCAATCTGTTCGCGGTAGCATTCACTAATACCCTGCCACCAGCTGCGGTTTAGGTGCCAGGAGGGTTTTAGGCGATCGGGGGCTACATGATGAGCCGCTAATGCCTCCGGAACATAGGCAACCTGCCAACCTGACTGCAGGGCTAGCGCAGTCATGTGCATTTCTTCATTGGAGAGCAGATTTTGCCCAACACGACCTAGGTTAGGATCGAAGCCACCAATACTGGTCAAGAACGATTTGCGAATGGAGTAATTCAGGCCGCGCGGAGTCAGTCCCGGCTGTTCAATATAGATCAGCTGCTCGCCTAAGTCATAGGTGCCTAAGCTGGCTGAGAGTTCGGCAGATAGCCAGCGGGGAGGTGTGGTTTCCGGGGGCCAGATTAGGGTCACTTTACCGCCTGCGATCGCCAACTGAGAATTCTGCTGATAGACCTGATAGAGCGTCACGAGCCAGTCCTGACTGGCCTCAGCATCGTCATCTAAATAGGCTAAAATCTCACCCTTAGCTGCAAGCGCACCGGCATTGCGAGCGGTGGAGAGACCCAGCTGAGGCTCATAGAGATATCGCAGCCGCGAGTCACCCAGGCGAGCTTCCACCACAGAGCGGGTATGATCGCTAGAAGCATTATCAACCACAATCACCTCATATGCGGTGAAGGTCTGCTGTAGCAAGCTATCAATTGCGCCCCCCAAATAGACAGCTCGGTTGTGGGTGCAAATGATGGCTTGCTACAGCAGACA
>JAAHIC010001190.1 GCA_010671965.1 Leptolyngbya sp. SIO4C5 | reverse complement strand
GAAGGCTTAGAGGTCTTTCAGCCCATGACCCGGGCTGAGTTTGATGAAAACTACCCGCTCTAAGCGCCCAAAGATACCTGCTCATTTGCTTAAAACCGCAAAGGCTGAGCCGCCCAGTTTGCTATTTAACGACATCAACTGCATCGATCTAAAAGATAAAAGTTTCAGGCGCGTATAGGCTTGCCCTGCCTGTACGCGCCTGATCACGCGCTGGAATTTAGTCTGCGATAGCGGCTATCTGCTGTGCCGCCTGGGGTTTAAGCCTGGGCGGTGAACCGACATGCCTTAGCCTTAAAGCCTTTGGCTCTATCTCTAAAATCTGTGTGGCGAAGCATTACAAGTCGCAAAGCCTGTGCTACGAACGTAGCTAAATATGGTATCGGCTTTTAACATTAAGAGGTAAGCTAGGCAAATATAGCTAAGCAGATATACACAGTACTGAGATAGTCACCGAAGCGCGGGAAAAGTCATCATGAGTAATGAGTCTCCTCAATTGAATGCCACTGGCACCCTTTCAGAACGGGAATTGCAAATTGTTGAACTGGTGGCGCTGGGTCTGACCAACCAAGAAATCTCTGAGCAGCTAGAGATCAGCAAGCGCACCGTCGATAACCATATCAGCAACATCCTGACTAAAACCGCGACGGGTAATCGGGTAGCCCTAGTCAAGTGGGCGCTGCAGTGGGGTAAAGTTTGTCTAGAAGATGTGAACTGCTGCCCGCTGCCCAACATTCCTCGCAACGGGATAGCTTCATAGCAATTTCAAGACTTTGCCGCCAATGGGTCAGACTAGCTCAATTTCACCGTCTTCAGACAGCAACGATCCCCCCCCGTCTAAGCAGCTTCAGTTTCAACTGCGCTGTCCGCGTCTGCCGCTAGCTGTGTATCGAGAAGTGGCCGCTCACCTGCGGCAGCTTGACCAGGTTGAAACCGGCCTGCTGCCCCAGACTTCTCAGGAATTTGACTATCTGCAAAGTCAGGTGGGAGGCTTATGGATTCGCTACCCAGCAGAGTCAGCGGAGACATTTCAGGCCCAGGTAGAAGTGATTTTGACCTACTACGGCGATCGCTAA
>JAAHIC010000119.1 GCA_010671965.1 Leptolyngbya sp. SIO4C5 | reverse complement strand
GATGGTGGTGCTCATGGTCATGGTCGTGCTCACAGTGACCATGAGCACCACCATCATCATTCTGACCACCTAGCTGTTGATGGCTTCACATCTCTGTCATTCCAAAGCGATCGCCCCTTTGCTATCCGTAAGTTTCAGTACTTTTTAGACAACCAGCTGCCGGAAAGTATCTTCCGCGCCAAAGGCATTCTCTGGTTTGATGAAAGTCCTAAGCGTCATATCTTCCACCTCAGCGGCAAGCGCTTTTCCCTCGATGACGACCAGTGGACCGAAACGCCGAAAAATCAGCTTGTGCTGATTGGTCAAAATCTCGATCATGCCAAACTGCGGGAACAGCTCAATAGCTGTCTTTGCGTACCGTCGGCTAGTCGGGGTAAGGGGTTTGGCAAATAGCGCTCTCTCACATCCCGACTGCCTCGCTTGTCAAACGCTGCAGGGACAAGTTGCAGTCCCGGGCGGCGTAATTGCCGAAAACGAGTGGTGGCTGGCTGACCACTGTTTAGGGCCGTATGGGGTTGGCGCTATTGTGGTCAAGACTAAGATTCACCGTGAGGAACTGGCCGACTTGAGCGCTAATGAAGCGGCCTCGCTGGGCCTGTTTCTGCAGCGTCTCACCACTGCCATGCGGGTAGCATTAGGGGCTAAGCGAGTGTATATCAATCTGTGGGATGACGACGCGCCTCACCATGTTCACTTTCTGCTGCAGCCGCGCTATGGCACTAAAGAAGAACTGGGCCTAGTCGGACTGGAGCTGCAGGTCTTTCGGGCCTTGCAAAAGCCACCTGCGCCTACTGAGGCTGAGGCCGCAGCGGTCAAGGTGCGACAGTGTTTAGCGAATCAGCCAGCTTAAGTCTATGCGGGTGGTGATACAGCGGGTCAAGTCCTCGCAGGTTGAGGTTGAGGGCGAAGTGGTAGGCCGGATTGGGCCGGGACTAAATTTGCTGGTGGGAATCGCTGCGACTGACACTGAAGTTGAACTCGACTGGATGGTACGCAAGTGCTTAGACCTGCGCCTGTTTCCTGATACTTCGACTGGACGCTGGACACAGTCGGTTCAGGATATTGAGGGAGAACTGCTAGTGGTCAGTCAATTTACGCTGTACGGGGACTGTCGTAAGGGGCGGCGGCCCTCATTTGATCAGGCGGCGGCCCCGAAGGCAGCAGCGGCTCTGTATGAGCTATTCGTGCAGAAGCTGCGGCAGAGCGGTTTGCGTGTAGAAACTGGGCAGTTTGGGGCCATGATGCAGGTTGCAATCGAGAATGATGGACCGGTGACGCTGCTGCTAGAGCGAGAGTCTGCTTAGCTGCATACCGCATTTATTACATTAACGAAAACTAAACGAAAACCTATAAGTATTAGTTCAGTTAATATTAGACCTGCCGATGAGTCCCCCATTTAGAAAACGGGATTGCTAGAGTAGAAAAGCATTTCTTAACATTTTGAAATCTCGCGGCGTCCTATGCTCAGAGAAACGCTTCTCGAACCTACCCAAGCGAGCTACATCAAGCCTTCGGGATTGCTTTCCCTTAAACCGGGCGATGTCCTTTTTTGCGATTTTGACGGCCCTTTTGTCGATGTCTCCGATCGCTACTACAGCACCTATCAGCTTGGTTTAGCCGATACCCAGGCTGCCTATCAGTCACGAGGCATCGTCTTACCCATCAATCCCCTGAGCAAGACGCAGTTCTGGCAGCTCAAGCAGAATCGGACTGCTGATGAGGCGATCGCCCGCTGGTCTGGACTTGCCGATGAGCAAATTCCCTTTTTCCTCAACCGGGTGCAGCAAATTGTCAATCAGCCCACCCTGCTGCACCAAGATTCGCTGCAGGCTGGCCTGCACCGCGCGGTTTACTTACTTCGCCGCTATGGCATTCGTTTGGTGGTCGTTACGCTGCGTCATTCGGCTCAGGTGATGCAGATTTTGCGAGAGGCTAAGTTAGAGCAGGCGATTAGCGGTATTTACGGTACGTCTGAGGTGGAGCTAGCCTATGCCAACCACAGCGAACACAAAACTGCGCTGCTAGAGCAGGCGATCGCGGCGCAAAAGCCTCTTCACCGTCGCGCCTGTATGGTCGGTGATACCGAAGCTGATTTACTAGCCGGACAGTCGTTAGGCGTCCCAACAATCGCCCTCACCTGTGGCATCCGCAGTCGCTCTTATTTACAGGCATTCAACCCAACTTATCTTTGTCCCAACCTGCTAGCAGCGGTAGAGCAGCAGCTCTGCCCCTACGGTAGCCTACAGTCTGCCTGAGGTATCAGGTACAGCCTTTCCAGGCTGGGGCTATTCTTGTTAGGCAAGCGGCTCTCTTGGATGGCTAAAGCTTGCGCTATCTTAGGCTTAAGACACTCGGTTAGCTTCGTGCCGGTGTCTAGCTGTTGCTTGCACCTGGCAAAATCATGACTGCCCTTAAACCTGCGCTAAAAGAATGGGCTGTAGCTGTGGAGGCTCTAGCCGCCGGAGATACGATTGTGCTGCTGCGCAAAGGCGGCATTCGCGAAGTGGGCGGCCAGTTTACGGTGCCGCAGCGACGGGTGATTTTGTACCCCACCTATGAGCATCAAAAGCCTGATTTGCTGAAGCCGGATTATGCGGCAGCGGTAGAGCCTGTAGCCTCTGGCTGGCATCCGCCGACGGTGCAGCTACAAGCCTGGGCTGAGATTACCGATGTCTTGCAAACAAGCCAGGAGAGTAGCCTAGCCGCTCTACAGCCTTTTCACATTTGGCAGCCCCAGTTTGCCGCAGAACGCTTTAGCTGGAAGCCAAAACAGCCCCTCTACATCTTGCTGCTGCGCGTCTATCGGCTACCCCAAATCGCGGAAATTCCCTACCATCCCAGCTACGGCGGCTGTCGCTCCTGGACTGAGCTGCAAACGGCGATCGCCTTGGATGGCTCTACGCCGGCCTTGACTCATGAAGAGTATCAGCAACAGCGCGATCGCCTGGTTGCCATCAGCGCCGTAAAGCCAGTTATAGCCTGAGTAGACTGCTACAGCAGTTCGCCAATGGCCGTCACGAGCTGGTCAATTTGAGCAAATGTGTGGGTCGCCATCACCGTCAGGCGCAGCCGACTGGTGGGTACGGTGGGGGGACGCACCGCTGAGGCGAAAATTCCGGCCTGTCTGAGCTGCTGGCCTAAGCGTAAAACCGTGGCAGCATCAGGTACCTGTAGGCAAACAATGGCTGATTCTGAGGGCAATAGCTTGAGGTCAGGATCGGCCTTTTTCTGGAGCTGAGCCGTTAACTGCTGCCGTAAATACTCACTGTTGGCCTGAAGCTGCTGTCGCCGTTCGGGTTCAGCTTGAATAAGGGCGATCGCCGCCAGAGCCGCTGCGGCATCGGCGGGAGATAGGCCAGTGGTGTAAATCCAGGTGGCAGCCCGATTGCGCAGATAGTCAATCAGCTCAGCCGTACCTGCCACATAGCCGCCTAAACTGCCCAAAGCTTTGCTCAACGTACCCACCTGCACCAGCGGACGGCCCGTACAGGCAAAATGCTCCACGCCGCCGGCTCCTGACGGGCCTAAGACGCCGGTGCCGTGAGCCTCATCCACCAGCACCATGCAGTTATACTGCTGAGCTAGATCCAGCAGCTCCGGCAGCGGGCAGAGATCGCCGTCCATGCTGAAGACGCTATCGGTGATAATCAGGCCGCGACGGTAAGCTGGTCGAGCCGCTAGTTTTTCCTGCAAATCCGCCATCTGACAGTGCTGGTACTCGCTGATAGTCGCACCGCTGAGAACAGCCCCGTTTTTGAGGCTGGAGTGATTGTACTGGTCGGCTAGGATCAGGTCTTTGGAGCTAACCAGCGCCGCGATCGCCCCTAAGTTAGCCAAATAGCCAGCGCTAAATACCAGCGCATCTTCTGTCTGCTTAAGCTGAGCGATCGCCTGCTCTAGTTCTCGGTGGAGGGGGCGGTGGCCGCTGAGGAGGCGGGATCCCGTGCTGCTGGTGCCATAGGTTTGGACGGCGGCGATCGCAGCAGCGGCTAAGCGGGGATCGCTGGCAAGGCCGAGATAGTCGTTGCTGGCGAAGTTGATCAGCGGCTGTCCGGCTAGGGTGATCACCGGGCCGATAGTGTCTATCGGCTGAACGGCGCGGTGCCAACGGGCTTTATGCAGCGTACCAAGCGATCGCGCTACCCAGGCGTAAGGATTGGCCATTGCCTAGCGGACTGAAAAATCAGGAATCCAGGCCAGGGGATCGCTAACCGACTGAATACCGCCTTCCTTAGAGAAAACGACCACCAGAATATTAGACTGCGATCGCCCTACATCCAAATAGCCTGCGGCCCAGGGATTGAAGCGAGTAATGCCAGCGATTTCTAGATAATAAGCGCCTTCTCGCAGCACTAGCTGCTCCCGGCGGTTAAAGTTGCGCTGCACCAGTACCCGCTCACCGTTGAGATAAACCGAGGCCCAGTCATCCCCCAGCGCTACAAACTCCACCACTACTTCCCGCACCGGCTCAAGTTCTATGCGGCCCGGAAAATAAATGTTGATATCGGCATGAAGCTGCGGTTCTAGGGCTTGAAAGGCAGGGGTGGCCCTAGCTGCGGCCAGTGAGAATAAACTCAGTGCCGCCATGCCCAAAGCTCTCAGTAAAGGCGATCGCCCTATGCTGCTGTTTTGTTTCACGCTGACTGCCTCACTGACTGGCCTCTTCTTTATTAGAACTCGTTTAGCCCCGCAGAGTTTCCGGGTTGTCACAAGCGGTAAAGGAACTCACGGCTGCGCCAGCCCAATCCTTAAGCGCTGAAATATTTTGCCGTCGGATGGTAGGCCACAATTGCCGTAGTAGACTGCTCCGGGTAAAGCTGTTCGCTCTCATCCATGTACATGCCAATGCGATCGCTCTGGAGCAGATCGAGCTGAATAAACTGATCTTGAATATTGGGACAGGCCGGATAGCCAAAGCTGTAGCGCGATCCCTGGTAGCGCTGCTGCAAAATGTCCCGCAGGGTTTCGGGTTCTAGTTCTCCGTAGCCCAGTTCCCGGCGAATCCGGGCGTGCGTCCACTCAGCCAGGGCTTCCGCCGTTTGCACCGCCAAGCCGTGATAGTACAGATAGTCCGTGTACTGGTCGGCGGCGAATAGCTTCTGGGCAAACTCCGTTGCCACCTCCCCCACCGTCACCGCCTGCATGGGAAAAACGTCAAACTGTCCCGGCTGGGCCATTTCCTGCGGCAGGAAGAAATCGGCAATACACAACCGCCGCATTGATTTTTGGCGCGGAAAGGTAAACGTGGCGATGGGGGCCGGTCGCGGTTGGGAAGATTCATGCCCCGCCCCTGCGTCGCTGACCGCATCCGGGCTGTAAATATGCAGCGAATTGCCCTCAGCCAAACAGGGAAAATAGCCGTAAATTACCTGAGGGTGCAGCAGGTCTTCCGTGAGCGATCGCCGCTGCCATTCTGCCAAAATCGGCTGCACTGTCTCCTGCAGAAAGGCGTCATACTCTGCTCTCGACTGCTCCTTCGGCTTGCGAAACTGCCACTGTCCGGCAAACAGCGCCTGCAAATCCAGGTAGTCAAACACCGCCTCTAAAGAAATTGCCTCCGGCGTCAGCAGCTTTGTGCCCCAGAACGGCGGCACAGGCCGGGGAATAGCAGGATCTACGGCCTCAGAGCGGCGAGTGTCGAGTGGGAGTGCGGAAGATGAAGCGGGTGAGGAAGGGGGGCTTGAGCTGGTTGCAGTTCCTTCATCTCTCCCCTCTGCTTTATCGCCTCCATCTTTTCTATCTTCCTCATCTCCTCTATCCGCCAAAAACCCTCGCACGTCATCCCACTGCCCCTCACTCTTGGCGGGCATGAGCTTATCCATGAAGTGCAGGTCGGAGAACGCATCTTTGCCGTAAATCACCTGACCTTGATAGACGTTTTGGCAGTCTTCGTAGACAAATTTGGGGGTCAGGGCTGCACCGCCTAGAATGACGGGTACGGTAATTCCGGCTTCGTTAAAGGTCTGCAGGTTGTCCTTCATGAAGGCCGTAGACTTTACCAGCAAACCGCTCATGGCAATGCAGTCGGCCTGATGTTCCTGGTAGGCCGCGATGATGTTATCGACCGGCTGCTTGATACCTAAATTCACGACCTTGTAGCCGTTGTTCGACAGAATGATGTCCACTAGGTTTTTGCCAATATCGTGGACATCTCCTTTAACCGTGGCGATGACGAAGGTGCCCTTAGCGCTGCTGCTATCCTCTTTATCCAGGTAAGGTTCTAGGTGCGCCACCGCCGCTTTCATGGTTTGGGCTGACTGCAGCACAAAAGGAAGCTGCATCTGGCCGGAGCCAAAGAGATCGCCTACCACCTTCATGCCGTCTAGCAAAAACGTATTGATGATGTCGAGGGGCGGATACTTTTGCCGCGCCTCCTCCAGCACTTCTTCCAGCCCAATCCGCTCGCCGTCGATGATGTGGCGCTTTAGCTTTTCTTCTAAGGGTAAATCTTCGGTGCTGGTGCGAAGCTGCTTGGCCTGCTTGCCTTCAAAGAGGGTAGTCAGTTTTGTCAGGGGATCGTAAGTGCAGACATCCCCCTCAAACTGACGGCGATCGTAGATTAAATCTTGGCAAACCTGCTGGTGCTCTGGCTCAATCTTAGCTAGCGGCAGAATCTTAGCGGCGCTGACGATGGCCGCGTCCATCCCTACCGACATAGCTTCGTGTAGGAAGACGGAGTTGAGGGTGACGCGAGCGGCGGAGTTAAGGCCAAAGGAAATATTAGAGACGCCGAGCAGAATGTGACAGCCGGGTAGATCCTGGCGAATCTGGCGAATGGCTGCCACTGTGGCTTTACCATTAACCCGGTCTTCTTCGATGCCGGTGGAAATGGGTAGAGCTAAGGGATCAAAGAAAATTTCATAGGGCGGAATGCCATATTCTACGGCGTCACGGTAGGCCCGCTGGGCGATCGCGAATTTTTTCTCAGCGCTGCGGGCCATGCCGTCTTCGTCAATGGTGCCAACGACTATGCCGGCGCCGTATTTCTTGGCTAGCTCCAGCACCTTAAAAAAGCGCTCCTCACCGTCCTCGTAGTTAGTCGAGTTGAGAATGCATTTGCCGCCGGCCACCTTCAGTCCGGCTTCCATCTTTTGCCACTCAGTCGAGTCCAGCATCAGCGGCAGGGTGACATTATTCACCAGCCGCGATACCAGCTCGTGCATATCGCTCTCCCCATCGCGGCCCACGTAGTCTACGTTGACATCTAAAATATGGGCCCCTTCGCGCACCTGGGATTTAGCCAAAGAGACTAAGCCATCCCAGTCTTCCGCATTCAGCATTTCCCGGCACTTTTTGGAGCCGCTGGCGTTGAGCCGTTCCCCCACAATCAGGAATGAGTTGTCCTGCTCGTAGGGCTGGGGACTGTAGATAGAGGCGGCGGCGGGAGTATAGTCAAGCCCGTCGTAGGGCGGAAACGACTGGCGATCGCCCACTTCGCGTAGCTTGGGCTTTAGATCCTGGCTCATTTCAGCGAGCTGCTGGATGTGGTCAGGCCGGGTGCCGCAGCAGCCGCCAATCACCTGTACCCCCAAATCTTCGACAAAGTGCATCAGCGCCATCCGCAGCTCCAGCGGCGTTAGGCGGTAGTGGGCCTGCCCGCCCACATTCTCTGGCAGTCCGGCATTGGGAATGCAGGAAATAGTGAAGGGTGAATGCTCGGCAAGATACTTGATGTGCTCCTTCATCTTGTCCGGGCCGGTGGCGCAGTTGAGGCCCAGAATATCGATGTTGTAAGGCTCCAAGATGGTCAGGGCCGCGCTAATTTCCGTCCCCACCAGCATCGTCCCCATCACTTCCATCGTGATCGAAACCATAACCGGCAGGCGATCGCCCTGCTGCTGAAACACTTCCTCAATCGCATTCAGGGCCGCCTTGATCTGCAGTACGTCCTGGCAGGTCTCCACAATCAGCAAATCGACGCCGCCATCATAAAGACCCTTGACCTGCTCCACGTAGGCATTTTTGAGGGTGTCGAAGTCGATGTGCCCCAAGGTCGGCAGCTTCGTTCCTGGCCCCATCGATCCGGCGACGAAACGCGGCTTTTCCGGCGTCGAGTATTCCGCCGCGACCCGCTTGGCGATTTCTGCCGCTTTTTTATTGAGCGCGTAGGCTTTATCGGCTAGATCATATTCAGCCAGCACAATTGAAGTGCCGCCGAAGGTATCGGTTTCAACCACGTCGGCTCCAACTTCCAAGAAGCCGCGATGCACTTTTTCCACCGCCTCCGGCTTGGTTTCCACCAAATACTCATTGCAGCCTTCATAGTCTGGTCCGCCAAAGTCAGCAGCCGTCAGGTTCTGAGCTTGCAGAGAGGTTCCCGTCGCACCGTCAAAGACAATCACGGGACGCTCTGGACTGTGAAGGCGATCGAGAAAAGCGCTAGGCATGGTTCTGAAAATAGGGCGAGCTGAATGAGCAAGAAGCAATAGATATCAGGTTTTCTATTATCGTCTAAGCCGCTGTGAGAAGGAAAGCGGGCTGAGGTGTTCTGCCTGCCGCTTTCTTCTAAATCCGAACCTAAAATTTATCCAACTGGCCGCAGCAGCTTGTGAAGTTTGTTAAAGTTGCTTTGAGACGATCGCCATGCTGTTGAGAGTGAGCCCCTATGCTACGCCTAGAACATATCAGCAAAGTTTATCCCACCGGGGAAATCCTCAAAGATGTCAACTGGGAGGTAAAGCCGGGCGATCGCATTGGCTTAGTGGGCGTCAATGGGGCTGGTAAATCAACCCAGTTGCGCATTATCAGCGGCGAGATTGAGCCGACTTCTGGTACCGTCATTCGTCCAAGTGGCCTCCACATTGCCTATCTCACTCAGGAGTTTGAGGTCGATCCCAGCCGCACCGTCCGCGAGGAATTTTGGACAGTCTTTGCAGAAGCTAACCGGGTACAGCAAGCACTGGCTCAAATGCCCCACCGCATGGAGCAGGCCGATCCCGATGAGCTAGAAAAGCTGATTACGCAAATGGATCGCCTGCAGCGCCAGTTTGAAGCGCTCGACGGCTACGGCTTGGAAGCCCGGATCGAAAAGATTTTGCCGGAAATGGGCTTTAGCGCTGAAGACGGCGATCGCTTGGTGAGTGCTTTCAGCGGCGGCTGGCAGATGCGGATGAGCTTGGGCAAAATTTTGCTGCAGGCTCCGGACTTGCTGCTGCTAGACGAGCCGACCAACCACCTAGACTTAGAAACTATTGAGTGGCTAGAGACTCACCCTCGCCGCCGCCATCGCCGCCACCAGCGTGTCGATGCTCACCGATAGCGCCCAAGCCGACCGCATGTACGCCGTCGATTCCAGCGTCGACAGCCTCTACATCTTCGATAGCGACACGGGCG
>JAAHIC010001189.1 GCA_010671965.1 Leptolyngbya sp. SIO4C5 | reverse complement strand
GCACTCACTTCTCTGCCCCGACAACCTCTTCCGAGCTCAAAGACGCTTTGGACTGCCGCCGTCAGGGCTATGCAGGCGCTGTCAATGTCGTCAATTTCTTGAATAATCATGACCACGATCAGCTCATGGGAGCCTTGGGCGATCGCGGCATTTTAGACGATGCCGCCTTCAAGCGGGCTCGCTTAGGCATCGCTCTACTCATGACGGCTGTAGGCATCCCCATGCTCTGGATGGGCGAAGAGTTTGGCGAATACAAGTACAAAACCATCGAGCCAAACAAGATTGACTGGACACTGCTCAAAAACGACGCCAACCGCGATTTACTTGAGTATTACAGGGGTCTAATCGATCTGCGCAAGCAAAATCACGCTCTCTACGGAGAAAACATCGAGTTTTTTCACGAAGATCCAGAAAGCCGCGTTTTTGCCTTCACTCGCTGGAACAACGAAGGCGCACAAATTGTGGTTACCGTCAACTTCTCTGACAGCTTCTTATCTGACTACCCGTTTCCCAACTTCCCGGCAGACGGCACCTGGCACGAATGGACTGGTAACTATGACGTAGAGGTGAACGATGGGCAGCTCGTGACCGATTTGGCTGAATTTGAAGCTAAGGTTTACGTTCGCTAGGCCGTTGTCCTGATAAACCCAGCCGACAGCTAACTCGCCTTAAACAAACTGAGCCTGAAATCCTCGGCTGACCCTATCCTGGGGCTGCTCAGCCACTCCGCCAAAGCTAGGAACCGCAAGCAAGTGTCTCTCTTAGCAGTCTACTTATCAAGCAAGATCAGCATCTCCAAGTAGCTTACGGCCAAAGTAGCACCATAGTATTGCTCTAGCGCCGACAGATCCAAATCGGCAAAGAAATTTTCGGCGGCTGAGCGCGATCGCCACAGTAAAGTACCGCCAACAGTTACCGCTGTAGGTTTGGTAAAAGACTGACACAACAGCCCCTCTGCCTGCTCAAGATGAGCCGTAACTTCGCTAAACAGATAGGGTATTTGCCGCTGCGCTAGGGGCTGACTAAATCGAAACTGAACGATTGAGATCGGAAGAGCAAAAGTATGAACTCCAGTCAA
>JAAHIC010001188.1 GCA_010671965.1 Leptolyngbya sp. SIO4C5 | reverse complement strand
CAGAGTCAGCGAGATTGAATTGCGGCTGCGGCGATCGCTCGGAGACCTGAAACGGAAAGCAAAATTTGCCGACGACTCATTGTTTATGGAGATGATAGGCGATCGCTGTTCGAATTGCACCTTTGATAGACGACCCTGGAATGTAGTGATGTCCGAAACCATTTCGGATCATGGGGCGTAAGTCTGTGATTCTTTGGTTAGTCCATTTCAAGCTCCGCAGCTTTTGAGGAAAAACGTCTTTACCGTCTTCTCCCTGAATCGTCCACCAGTTATTCCCTAAAACATTTTCTAGCAATGTAACGATTTCATCTTGGTTTTCTATACGCCACACATAGTCATTCAAAACGCCCCGCTGGCGTAGAATTTTGGCAAGAGCTTCTTGCTCAGGTAAATAAACAAACTTGCCCGTTTGTACATACTCAAACGGACTTAGCCGAGAGACAGATGAACCTATGTGCAGAATTTGACTCGTTAATCGAATTTGCTTAGTTTCGTAAGCTTCTGGCTTGGCTAAAGGCTGGTCAATTGCTAGGGTCATACCAGTTCTTCACTCGAAGGTCAGCAAAGTTTCTACAGTTTGTGGTGTTGCGTTGAGCCTATTCAAGGGTGCCCTGATTGGATATATCTGCTTCCTCACTCATAGCTAGGCGACATTTTCCTTAAGTCTGACGGGTAAGCTCATGGCAATGCCATTACGGTAGATGGTGTGTTTATTGAAGCCTTCAGGGGTGACATCGGCTAGCTGACCCTGTGGCGAATGTGGAAAAACCGATCCCTCTTCAAACATGCAAATCATTTGGCGGCGTAGCTGACGACCTGAATAGGGTGAAGCAATCCATCCGCCACGTTCCTGCAAGGTATATCGAGCACTTTCTCCTAACCAGTCGAGGCTAACAGAGTCATCCCAGAAGAGGCTAACTAAGCTGTAATGATCGCCTGATTGAAAGTTTATGATTGCTTCCCATTCTGGAGGCAGCGACTCCCAAGAGAGGATTGTAAAGCGACCCGCTCCGCTAGAACGCTCACCGCCCAATCCCTCCTCACCTAGAATTGCAAGAGAGTGACCTGATACAATCTCTTGA
>JAAHIC010001187.1 GCA_010671965.1 Leptolyngbya sp. SIO4C5 | reverse complement strand
ACTGAACTCAGTGTTGTGAAAATATCTGCTTAGATAGTTTGATGCCTATTGCTAACTAAAGGTGGCAAGCCTGTTGCGTCGAACTTTAGTGTGTTTATTCAGCCAATTTTCTAACTACTGTTGTTCTGTGGCTAAGATGCCAATTCTGATTGAAATCAGCTTCTAACCAAATTCGCATAAAAGTTAAGAGTTTTGCCTGATATTTCACTACAAAGCTGCTGTCACATCGTCAGGAGTTATGGGATGCTCTACTACCTCGCCCCACCTCAGACCCACAAATATGATCAGAAAGGTATTTTTAAGCCTGTACACTTAGCTGTGGGTTTATCTTGTTTGGGCTGGCTTTATCTCACACCTGTCAGCGCTCAGATTATCCCCGACAGCACCTTGGGCATAGAGCAATCCATTATTGATTCTGGTCTCGATCTCAGCAATTCTCCTATCGATTTAGTTCAAGGCGGCGCTATCCGGGGCGACAACCTATTTCATAGCTTTTTAGAATTCAATATCGGTACCAATCAGCGGGTCTATTTTGCGAACCCTGGCTCTATCGACCGCATCATCAGCAGAGTCACAGGCAACAATGCCTCCTTCATCGACGGCACTCTAGGCGTCGCGGGCAATGCTGACCTCTATCTCTTCAATCCCAACGGTATCTTGTTTGGCCCAAACGCTCAGCTAGACATAAACGGTTCCTTTTTAGCTAGCACTGCTAATGGCCTAGATTGGGGAAATGGCTTGGAATTTAACGCTACCAATCCCCAAGCGCCCCCCCTATTGACCATTGATCTACCTGTTAGCCTCACCTTTGCTCCCAACAATACCAGTGCCTTGAGCAGTCAGGGGCAGCTTACCACTGGAGCCGATCTCACTCTGGCAGCAGAAAGATTAGAGTTGCAGGGATCTGTAGAAGCTGGAGGGGACATCAACTTACTCGCAAATCAGCAAGTGCAGATTCGTGATACTCCTAATCAACCCTTCAATGCCGCTGCTCAGGGAGATTTGCTGATTCAGGGGAAATCGTGGCATTGACATTTTTACTTTGAATCATCCTGATAGTTGGCTAGTGGCCGGAAGGGATCA
>JAAHIC010001186.1 GCA_010671965.1 Leptolyngbya sp. SIO4C5 | reverse complement strand
TGGCGGCGGGCGTCCCCTTCCTGACGGGGCTCTGGGTCTATCCGTCGGTCTAGGCGGATGTCTCTTACCAGACTGCGGATCAGGCTAGCACTGGTCATTGAGCTAGCATAGTTGGCTGCATTCTTCAGAAAAATTGCGAAGAATACGATAGCGAGCATGAAGATGATGCGCTGACCGTCCGGAAAGCGATCGAAGAGGCTAAAAAAGTCTGCTAGCAGCGGTGGTAAGTTGGCAGGCTGCGCTAAATCTTGTCCTAAAAACTCCAGTAAGACAGGAATAATTAAGGTTGTGCCGACGCCATTGAAGACAGCTCCCGAAAATTCCAGCAGAATAGTTAGAAAAACTAAAACAGGATGTCTGAGCGTAAACTTGAGGAGTAATTTATTAGGAGATATCTGCATAGGGGTGCACTGAGGGACTATTTTTTAGCAATATTGAATCTCTGCTGGTATAAAAAATGATTCGCAATTGCAGTGAGAGACAGCCTGGGACTATCTGACCTTCCGAGCAACGGCATAGGGTTGAACTAAATCAAACAGCAAGCTGGCCATTGAATCAATACTGTAGAATTTTAGGCAGCGCTGTCTAGCCTGTTGCCCTTTTGTCACAGCTTGATGATAGTTTTGAAAAATTTGCTGCACCTGGGCTGCTAGCTGTCTGGGTGCTCCAGGCTCCACCAAATATCCCGTATCCTGCAGAATGGCGGCGATGTCGCCGACCCGAGTAGCCAAAACTGGCTTAGCCATTGACATGCCATCTGTCAGCTTGAGCGGGAACTGGGCCTGAGCGGCGGGGGTATCCTGCTGGGGTACTACCACCACATGAGCAGCGGCCACCACTTCTGGCATTTTGGCAGCTGGAAAGACGGGAAGCTTAATAATCCAGCGGCCCCAACGCTTCATGAGCTGTTCATCATAGTCATCGTAAGGACTGCCACCCACAATCACGAGCCGATATTCGGGCTGATCCATTAGATCAAGGGCCGTCAAAATATCTTCTAGTCCCTTATATGGCCGGGGTGCCCCTGGAAACATCAGCACTTTATAATCACTCAGCCCGTACTGCTGACGGCTAGCGGCTGGATCGTAATGGA
>JAAHIC010001185.1 GCA_010671965.1 Leptolyngbya sp. SIO4C5 | reverse complement strand
TCTATCGTGCCCTCTAAGACTACTTTAGGACAGCTACAAAATAGGCAGGTATTTAACTAAGGCTTTAAGATGTTCGCCGGGGCAGAGGTGGATTAGGCTGTCGGTAGGGGTGAGAAAGTTTGTGCACTCGAAGGGTTCACCGAAGTTGTGCAGATACAGGCTGTGGACGACGGTGTTGAAACCGGGTTTGAAGCCAACAATCAACAGTGCTATGGCTGTAAAAAGTGAGGGCACGATAGGTCATGCCCCCAGCACCGATACGCTAAATCTGAATCCAGCCAAACCAGGACAGCACCACCGCAAGCACCAGCAGTCCTACAATCGCCGCGCCACCATAGGCGATCGCCGCGCCGGTCTTGCTGACCCACTGCGGATAGGGCGGGCGCTGCCAGTTCCAGCGATAGCCGTCAGCGCCGTCAAAATGGTTGCCGAGCTGCTCTAGCTGGCTGCGGTAGTAGGCATCATAGCGGGGCAGATTCAGGTCAACCGGGCGATCGCCCAGGGTATGGCCCAGTAGCACCCGGCGGCGGGGGTAGGGCACCGTATTGTCGCCAAAGTTCTCTAGATATTCCTGGCTGTTGAGCAGGGTTTCCACAAAGCCCTGATAGCCCAGGGTGGCGATCGTTGTAGACCAGGCCAACTTTTCGCGATCGCTGTAGACATCGCGCCCCAACACCCGGCGGATGCACTGCTCCACAAAGCGGTAGTTACTGTTGAGTTCGTAAAAGCTATCGCGGTAGGTGGGAGAGAGCAGCAGACCACGAATAAAACCGCGCACCGTGATTTGACCGCTGCGGAGCTGAGATTCTAAAACCGGATCGCGATCGCACTCAAAGGCGTGAAAGAAGATCTGGCGGTAAGCCACCTCAATCAGCGTGTCCATTTCGGCAGGGGAGAGGCTATCGTCTACGGAATAGCGACGGGGCTGATCGTCATTGGGCAGTTCATAGCCATTGACACGCTGATTTTGGCTAGAAGGCGCATATTCTAAAAGCGGAATGGTCACGGTTTTTATCCCTCTTTCTTAAGCAAAAGTACTTAATGGATCAGGATAAAGAGGAGATATGACCGTTGGGGTGACTGCTTAAAGCAAATCAAAA
>JAAHIC010001184.1 GCA_010671965.1 Leptolyngbya sp. SIO4C5 | reverse complement strand
AAAGCGATATGACTTCCGAAATGGTTCTGTATTCTGCATTACTTCTGAGGGTAGAACTTAGGCTTGAACCTGCCATCAGATAGAGAAGAATCTGAGCTACCTTTTCTACGGTTGAAAGGTGCAAGCAGCAGTTCACTCCTGAGCGCTTGCGATGTGAGAAGAGGTTGAATATGAAAGTACAACAAGATAATTCTTTAATGCGTTGGTTTAGCCGAGGCAGCGTGAAGCTGACAGGTACGCTCGCGCTTGCGGCGATGGCTTTGGTACTGCCAGCCTGCAGCAATGAGCCTTCTAATTCCGAGATTGTCAATCCTGAAGAGAACGTCACCTCCGAAGAGGTAAGCGACAACGTTGATCAATACGTGGGTCAAAGCGTTTCGGTACGGGGCGAAGTGCAGTCTGTCCTAGATGACTCATCCTTTGTCCTCAATGAAGATGAGCTGTTTGGCGGCGAGGAAATCCTAGTCATCAACGCTTCGGGGCAGCCGTTCATTGTCTCTGACGAGTACAACGATGTTCAGGTAACGGGCGAAGTTCAAGAGTTCATCATCGCCGACTTTGAAACCGCATATGGCCTAGATTTAGATCCTGAACTCTATGCTGACTACGAAAATCAGCCAGCAATTGTGGCCCAGTCTTTGGCCCTATCCCCTGATCCGGGTGAACTCGCTGAAGATCCTGAAGGGTTCTACGGTCAGCGTATCGCGGTTGAAGGCGAGGTTGAGGAAATTTGGTCAGAAGCTGCTTTCAAGCTGGATGAAGAGCAATTCTTTGGCGGTGAGGGACTGCTGGTTCTCAGCCCAGATAGTCTAGCGGCTGTGCAGGAAGGCGAAGATGTTTCTGTGACAGGTACGCTACGGCAGTTTGTGGCTGCTGACTTTGAGCGCGACTACGATCTCACCTGGGATTTAGATGTCCAGCAGCAGATTGAAGCTGAGTATGAAAATCAGCCTGTCTTCGTAGCTGAAGAGGTCTATCCCTCAGCTCAGTAAATTAATTCGACTACCGTAGAGTTTGAAAACAGCTTCTGACCAAATTTCCTCAACCTCGCCTTCAACCGCGATACGCTGACCGTAGAACCCTTCAGGATCTTCAGCGAGTTCA
>JAAHIC010001183.1 GCA_010671965.1 Leptolyngbya sp. SIO4C5 | reverse complement strand
GGGTGTGCGTCGTGTGTTCGAACTTTTTGCCGGAAGTCTTCGCTGTAGGGTCGAGCCATTGTCAAGTAACCGTATCAACTTATTCCAGTCTACGTCCTAACCTGATTGACTACAGCTATAAAAACCATCCAGCCAAAGACCCTAGCCGGTAAGCGAAACCGGGCTGCCAAAAACAAAATATAGGCAGACACCGCTGTCGCGATCGCGTCACCAACCCCTGGCACTAGACCAATAATCGGGTCTAGGCCGATGCGAAAGCCAATTCCTGGGATGCGAATGGCTGTGTCCATCAGGCGGCTGATGCGGCGAATGCGATTAAGGTTTCTCAGGCGGGCGTCTGTATTCATAGTTCTATCGTCTCAAAAAGGCTGATACCCGTCTTATATCGCCAGAGAGAAACTTGTCAGCGCCATCGCCTCTATCGCGCGGCGGAAGCCCGGTTATTTTTCCAAGCCAGTTGCCCCTGCAGTTAGCGCATCGGTCAGGTCAGCGCCGGTCAAATCCGCCCCCTCAAAGTTAGCATCGCTCAGATCGGCCCCGGTCAGATTGGCCTCTTGTAGATTCGCGTCCTGCAGCCTAGCATTTTGTAGATTCGCGCCGCTCAGATCGGCCTCAACCAGTTGGGCTGCATTTAGGTTAGCGCCAGATAGATCAGCTTCTCTCAAATTCGTTTGATTGAGCACTACCTCAAATAGGTCAGCGTTGCTCAAGTTGGCCCGCCGCAGGTTAGAGCCGGTTAAGTCTACGGGCGCCGCCCGGTTCAGCCCTTCTGGCCCGGTTGAGAGTGGTGTATTTCTCAAAGGGACTCGGTACTTGGCGCTGAGATTTTGCCCAGCCAGGTTGATTCCCTGCAGGTTGCAGTTCTGACAGGAGCGCTCAATTTCAACTTTATAGAGATCTTGAGCCTGCTGAGAGCAGCCAGCCAGGGTTAATAGCACAGCCGCGATCGCCCAGTATTGAGAGCCATACCTCATTTTTAATTCTCCCCATCCAAGCTGCGCCGCAGCAGGCCCAGTATAGGCCCAAGGCTCAGATGTTTTATCGTTCAACAGTTTACAGAGCGACTCTTTTGTATCCGCACCTATAAGCCCAAGCTGAGCTATTAGG
>JAAHIC010001182.1 GCA_010671965.1 Leptolyngbya sp. SIO4C5 | reverse complement strand
TTACGTCCAAGCCTTCGCTGAAAGAGGTGAAGCTGCGTCCTAATGTGGGCGATTCTGATTACGGTATCCGCATTGATCGCGCTTTGGAATGGCTGAAGAAAGGCGACATGGTGAAGTTTCAGGTGCGCCTGCGAGGGCGGGAACACCAGCACCGCGATCGCGCCCTGGATTTGCTCAATCGGGTGGTTGATGACTTAGACAAAGCAGGTAAAGTGCAGTCTTTTGACAGACGCGCTTTGGTTGTACAAGTTGCCCCTGCATAATTTGACTACGGCGTAATTGCTTTTCTCAAAAAATAGGTTTCTTGCGAAAGCTGAAAAGGCTTTCACGATGCAAGAAACCTATTTTTGTAGCCTTGTTTTTGTAGCCTTGCAGATTGCTTTCGCCCCTTTACCTAAGCCAATGGCAAAACTGTCGAAGAGATCGCTGTTATGCCTGCAAAAGTAGGGATTGATCGTAATGGGGTTGATGCCGAGGCGGGCAGGCTCTCCGCCCATTGTGACTAAGTTGCCGCCAATGACCATGTCAACACTTTCAGGCTGCATAGAGGGATGACCCTGCAGCAGGCGGCGGGCATAGCCAGTCTCGAAAGTCAACGATAATTAACGACAATTAGAGACGCGCGATCGCCCTCCAGCGATCGCTCTTCTACTGGTCTAAACACAACAAAAGCTGAGTCCGGCCTAGACTCAGCTCTAAGGTACCTTCGCTTTTAAAAAAATACTCCCAACGAAGCAGGTCAGTAATGAGCCAGCCTCGCCTAGTCCTGTAGCTGACTGAAAGCACCTGCTTCTTGGGTAGTTTGCTGCTCGCTGAGAAGGTCAGTCAATTACGGCAACTCTCTAGTTGTCGTAGATGCGGCACTCATCAGCATCGGGATTATCTTCGCAGTACTCCTCGAAAGAAGTCTTCTTTTTCTGGCTAGAACGCTGGTGAGAAGCTTCTGCCTGAAGCTCTTCAACCGTATCCCAAGCAACTGCGCATTCAGCCGAGTCGTCGCCTGTTTCTTGGCAAGCAGTCCGTGCTCTTTCGCGCTCCTGCTCAATTTGTGATTGAATATCGCTCATAGAATCTATCCAAATCTGAACAACGGTATTAAACCTGAGTA
>JAAHIC010001181.1 GCA_010671965.1 Leptolyngbya sp. SIO4C5 | reverse complement strand
AAAGGGACTCTGACCTTAGACCCACCGCGAACTCCACTGCGAACATCACCAGGTTGATCGCCAAGACAATCCAGAGCACCTTTGCCTGTCGCTGTTTTAGCTGCACCAGTGCTGCTTCTTTATGTTGACAACAGTGGTCGGCCATATCTATGATTACAACGTTCAAAAGAGTGTTTGAATATAAGGCAGCTTATCATGATGTTGATCTGAGCGGGGCTAGAGCAGTTAGACCCGGGGCTTCTCGCTCACCAATTGCCTCAAACCATAGTGCAGGATGTCCGCTACCCGCTGATCTCGCAAGGAATAGTAGGCAAGCTTGCCGTCGTTGCGATATTTGAGAATCTTTAGATCTCGCAGTTTACGGAGATGGTGGGAAGCGGTCGCCACCTTCACGGCAAGCAGAGCGGCAATGTCACAAACGCAAAGTTCATGACCGTGACTAAGGGCGTAGAGAATTTTGAGGCGGGACTGGTCCGCTAACGCGCCAAAAACAATTTGAGCAGTTTCTAAAGTATCTTCGCTCGGTAGGCTGTTTTGCACATGCGTAACGAGTTCAGTGTTGAAGCACTGGGTCTGGCAAACGTCTTTGGGTTTGGCGTAACTCACTAGATGTCTCCAGAACTACATGGCCTCATTATGTCGTAAGGGTTGCGCCATCAGTGCTGAACTATAAAGCTTCTAGCCTACTCGCACTTGATCTGAGCCCAGGTGCTTGTTTGCAAGCTGTTTGCAGATAATCTGAGCCCATTTGCAAATAATGTGAGCACAGGACCCCTCTTATTCGCATTTAATCTGAGCATAAAACAGCCCTGTTTGCGAGCATGAGGCTCTCTGTTTGCGAGCCGCTACACCTAATCTACCACTTCTGAGTTTTTGCAACAGAACCCCCGAAGCTATCTAGCAGATTCAGGGTGAGAGGATTCGGGTCAAGAATGAGCCTGAGACCGTAGGCGCAGGAAGCGATCGTAACGTCTATGCCCATAACTGGGGCTACCTTCGGCAACAAATAACTAATTAGCCCTAAAAATAGCGGCAGGATCAGCCAGACAATAGTTAATGTCAACATCGCAGAACAGGTGTTGTTAAAGATGGTAGAACTCTGTGCATTTAC
>JAAHIC010001180.1 GCA_010671965.1 Leptolyngbya sp. SIO4C5 | reverse complement strand
TTGCTAATGGCTGTTGATCCGCAAGACGATCGCTTTCACGTCTTCGTCCTGACGCAGCTCTCTCAGCAGCCGCGTCAGCGTTTCCGAGCCAATCAGTCCCGGTGCCGATTCACCGCCTACAATCTCACCTTCAGCGTAGACAACCGCAACGGTGTTATCTGAGTCATTATCGCTAGCTAAAGCAGCAATTTCCCCATATTCGGTCAGCTCCACCTGGGGAAAATCCTCCAGCACATCGGCATCAGACTCCGTTAAGTCCCGCAGATCGGCGAGTACCTCGTCAAAATAAGCGATCTCATCCACTAGTCCGGCCTGCAGCGCCTCATCCGCCATTAGCAAACCGCCCGTATCGGCAATTTGCTGAAGCTGCTGGGGTGTGAGGCTGCGCTCTGCCGCCGCAACGGTCAGGAACTCTTGCCAGAGGTCAGTGAGCAGAGCCTGAGTTTGCTCGCGCTCTTCAGGACTGCTTTCTGTCCGAATAAAGGGTTCTACGGCAGACTTGTAACGGCCTGCCCGCAGCACCTGCACACCAACGCCATATTTTTGTAAAGCTCCGGCCAAGAACTGAGTTTCAGCGCTGAAGCCATTGAGTTCTAAAATGCCTGCCGGATTGAGAATGAGGCTATCTGCCACTGAGACGAGATAATAGTCTCGCTCTGCCCAGCCCATTTCATAGGCAAAAATGGGTTTGCCTGTCGCCTTGAATCGAGCTAGCCCTTCTCTCACCTCCCGCAGCGTTGAGAGTCCTTCAAAGGTATTGCCCTGTAGCAGCAGACCGACAATGCGATCGTCATTGGCGGCCTGATCGAGGGTAGCCAGTACGGTCTGCAGCGAGACGGCTTGGCCTAAATCACCGTAAAGCGCTTCCTCAATAACGATCTCTGGCCCAGTGGGCGGAATAGAATTGGTAATATCTATTGAAAGATCGAAAACAAGCAGGGACTTGTCTTCAACTTGCGGTTCCGTATCCCGCGAGGCAGTTGCAACCACGAAGGTAAAAAGCCCAACGGCTCCGAATCCCAGCAGGATAATCAGCGCTACCAGGCTGACGAAGGCACCTACGGCGCTGGCCGCTGCATATTTTAGAAAATCTCGCATGGCTGCAGTTGAAC
>JAAHIC010000118.1 GCA_010671965.1 Leptolyngbya sp. SIO4C5 | reverse complement strand
TGTTCAAGGTGAGCATTGCCCACCTTGAACGTTAGCCTTAACTTGAAAAATGAGCGCGCCTAAAACACGCTCATACATAGGCAGGATGACGCCACTGGACAACTAAGCGAAACCAGCAGCGCTTACCTGCTGAAGCTACATCAAGCCAATCTGAGACAAAATACCTTGACCCGTAATCAGCTCAGTGATGATGCCGATGGTGAAGCCTAGCATTGCTAGACGACCGTTCCAGTTTTCGGCAAAGCGAGTAAAACCAAACTTTTGCTGTTCTTCCATGACTGTGACCTCTGTTACTTCATTCGCTCGGACTTCAGTCAAGTCCTTGTAAATAAATCGTAACTAAAATTTTTTGAAGACGCAATCAGTCTGCAGCAAGATGGATCCTGAGAAAAATGGATTAAGGGCTAGGGGCAATAGGCAGCTTCTGCTAGCCACAGCAGTTTGTCTGGCAAAAATTGGCTAGACCTTAGTTTTGCAGGGCCTGATCGCCTTGGGAGGCGATCGCTGCAGACTGCTCTCTTTCTTTGTCCAAACGGCGCTTCTTGGCATAGAGCTGAATCGTCGCCAGCATTAGAACAATCAGTCCGAAGATCAGCCAGGGGGCCACACTGGTTGGAAAACTATTTTTAAAGACAGCCAGCATCACAATCAGTACCAGCAGCAGGGTGGGCGCTTCGTTCAGGCCCCTAAGCTGCTGCCCTGACCAGCGGCACTCGCCGCGTTCAAGCTGCTTCATTAAGCGACCGCAGTAGAAATGGTAGATCAGCAGCAGGCCCACGAGTCCTAGCTTGGCATGGAGCCAACCGTCATGCAGCAGGGCTGGCTGCAGCACCAGCATTCCTACCGCCATAGCAACCGTTACAACCATGCCGGGCATGGTGATGATGTGGTACAGCCGCTTTTCCATGAGCTGATACTGCTGCTTGAGGATGCTTTGGGCTGGTTCAGGTTCGGCTTCGGCCTCAACGTGATAAATGAAGAGACGGACTAGATAGAACAGCCCGGCGAACCAAACGACAACGCCAATGAGATGAAACGCCTTAAACCAGTAGTAAGCCATGAGTATTTGCTTTGGGTGCTGTAACAAGGATTAACGACTAAGAAGCTTTGTCTATTCTGAGACAGTCCTGAGCTGATTTGAAGTGGATCTTAACGTTTAGCAGCAGTTGTCTCCGCTTTAGATCCTAGCCTTTTTGAGCTTTTCTAGCGGCAGCCCCGTAATCGGCAACAGGGCTGAGCCCGGTAAAACAATGAGCGACTAGGTTAACTATCCGCAGCAGTGATGTAACCTATGGGACAGCGTGACGGTGAGTTCTTGAGAGAGCCGGATACAGCAGCACCGCCTATCAGCAAGTCATCCGTTGCCGCTATCAACATTTATGCAACTCAATTTGCGATCGCAATTCTATGAACGCTCAGTGGCAGACCGCTAAATCCTACGAAGATATTCTCTATGAGAAGGCAGAAGGTATCGCCAAAATTACGATTAATCGTCCCCACAAGCGCAACGCCTTCCGGCCTAAAACCGTGTTTGAAATGTATGATGCTTTCTCTGATGCTAGAGAAGATATCCATATTGGCGTTGTGTTGCTGACTGGAGCAGGCCCCCATACTGACGGTAAGTATGCTTTCTGTGCTGGCGGCGATCAGAGCGTGCGGGGCAAGGCAGGCTATGTCGGCGAAGATGGCGTGCCTCGGCTGAATGTGCTAGATTTGCAGCGTCTCATTCGCTCTATGCCTAAAGTTGTAATTGCTCTAGTGGCAGGCTATGCCATTGGCGGCGGGCATGTTTTACACCTCGTTTGTGATCTAACGATTGCCGCAGACAACGCCGTTTTTGGTCAAACAGGTCCCAAAGTAGGCAGCTTTGATGGTGGGTTTGGCGCTAGCTATTTGGCTCGAATTGTCGGGCAGAAGAAAGCGAGAGAAATTTGGTTTCTTTGCCGCCAATATTCGGCTCAAGCGGCTCTAGAAATGGGTTTAATTAATCACGTTGTTCCAGTAGAGCAGCTTGAGTCAGAAGGAGTGCAATGGGCACAAGAAATTCTGCAGAAAAGTCCTCTGGCAATTCGCTGCTTAAAGTCAGCTTTTAATGCTGACTGCGATGGTCAAGCTGGTTTACAAGAACTGGCTGGCAATGCCACCTTACTGTATTACCTCAGTGAAGAAGGTGCCGAAGGGAAACAGGCTTTTTTAGAGAAACGCTCCCCAGACTTTAGTCAGTATCCTTGGCTACCGTAGAATCTCCTAAATTGTTTGTTGTCAGCAAAATTCCCAGCGCTATTAAACGCTGGGATCAAAAATTTGCATCAGTTATCAGCGAGCCGATGAATAGGCATTATCTGATGTTTCTAAATCGGGGATCTCAGCCGGAGGCATCAAAAAGTCCTGTGACCAGATCTCAATTTGTCGCTTCAAGGGAATTTCTGCGGCAAAAGCTGGGATCGCTAAGCAGCAGGCTTTCCAAGAACTGCGTACAGGAACGCTGAGCTTGCTGCACTGGCCGCCGCGACGCCCTTCAGGCGTATAAAACTGACAGCAGCAGCAACTAGAAGTTCCAATCCTTGCGGTTCTCATATGACACCTATAAAGATGAGTTCTGAACGCTATTCTCAACTAAGATGGCAAACTCTATTTATCTAGATCAATAGCCCTAAACCTTTATGGCTGAAGTGCTTTCATAGCCTTAGATCCCAGCCTTGCCTTTATAGTTTCTTTATCTTTCCGTAAGTTTGCTTTACTAAAAGCGATTAAATCCTCATTGTCGGGGATCAATAAAGTACTTATACATTACCGAGATCGCAGACTAGCTAAATCTAAAAAACTTTGAGGAATACTTCTGTAGCGTTTTTACCTCTTTCCAAAGATAGAAAATAATCTTAATTTTTTGAGAGTAAAAAATTGGAAACGTTAATTTCAGTAATTTTGCCCAGATTGAAATCAGTTAGGTCAGTTGAAAATCCATCTCTACAGAAGCTGCTGTAGATCTTTGGAGATTGAAAACCAGTCCTTGATTGGCTATTTTGCTGATTGAGGTTGAGTTAGCGCCTTGAATCTGTTGCTGCTAGTGCTCAATCACCTTGTAGTAGTTCTCGCGTTTGCTCGGCAGCAGCTGTCATTGCTACCTCAGCGGAAAGCTGTTGACCTAAGGTTTTACTCAAATACGTCTGTAAAATCAAGGAGGCATCTGCATACTGAGCAATTGAAGGTCGCAGAATAGCTGCTTCGGCGGCCTGGGTGAGGGTCGGCTCGGAGAGCAGAGATCTACGGCTGGGAATATAGCTCGTCTTTTGCATAAACTGGCGCTGCGCTAATTCGCTAGTGAGGTACTGAATGGCTCGCCATGCCTGCCGAGGATGCCGCGATCGCTGCGCAATGCCAAATCCCCAACTGCCTTTGCAGGCGGCTCCTGCTTCTCCGGCGGTATGGAGCTGCATCGGTTGCCAAGCGATCGCCAGCGAAGATGTCGCCTCAATTTGACGCAGCACGTAAGGCCAGTTGCGCATAAACACGGCCTCTCCCCGCTGAAAAGCAGCCAGCATTTCGTCATCCGTGTAGGTTTCTAGGGGGGGAGAGACGCCTAGCTCAATGGTTCGGCGCAAAAACTCAGCGGCGGCGATCGCTGCTGGCTGATCTAGCCCCACCGTTTGAGTTGCCGGATCAATCCAAAAGCCGCCATAGCCCTGTAGCACTTCTACAAAGGTCGTTACTAACCCCTCTCGCTGGGACGGCCAGAGATAGCCCCAGGGCAGGTCGTTTTCAGCCTGAAGCGACTGCGAGATATTAAGTAGCGCTTGAAAAGTGCTGGGTGGGGATGCTGCTTGCAGCAGGTCATTCCGGTAGTACAACATGCCAAAGTCGGCGCGGAAGGGCAGGCGATAAAGCTGATTTTCATAGCGCCCAGCGGCCACGTCGCTCTGGACAAACTGGGCCAGTTCGGCGGCAGATACCTTGTCATCTAAAGTTTGCAGCCAGCCCCGCGCCGCCAGTTCTGGCACCCAAATGACGTCTAAGTAGACAATGTCGCAGAGCGATCGCCGCGTGACTTCTAAAGT
The DNA here is from genome assembly GCA_010671965.1 of Leptolyngbya sp. SIO4C5. Classification (GTDB taxonomy): domain Bacteria; phylum Cyanobacteriota; class Cyanobacteriia; order Phormidesmidales; family Phormidesmidaceae; genus Sphaerothrix; species Sphaerothrix gracilis. The sequence goes on along the minus strand of JAAHIC010000118.1, from coordinate 5,330 downwards.
ACATAGCTCTTTCAGGTTGACGGTGATATCCCCCTGCGGATTGTTGAGGCCGATGGGGTGCAGGCGAATATCAGGATGCTCGGCCTCAAAGGCGACAACCACGTCTGACCAGTAGGGAATTTCCGCTGCCGGGACTACCAGCGTTAGCGATACGGGTGCCCACGTCCAGTAGAGCAGCCCTATAATCGCGAGCTGAGCGATCGCCAGCTTGCCCCAAAGGCTGGTTAGTCTAGAAACCTGTAAGGCTCTGTGAAGCTGATGTCGCAGGTGACTGCGCTGCATGAACTTGGTTTGTGTCGCTCGCTGACCCCTCTAATTTTAGCGGGCAGCCGCTGGCTAGAGCGAATAGCGCTGCTCCAGCCAGCGGCGCATTTCAGTTTCAGTGGCGTGGTGGAGGACATGCCCGGTGGTTAAATCGCGGGCATACCACCAAACTTGACCATGGCGATCGCGGCGCTGCCAAACCTGTAACTGAGAGGAGGAAGACAGGCCGCCCTGCCAGGCTTGCGCTAGTTGCTGAGCTAAAGCTTGCAGCCTGGCGATCGCTACCTGTCGCCACGCTTTGGCGGGATTAACCAGCTCTAGGCGCTGATATTCCCGAGAAGTTAAGGGCGTTTTCATGGTGGAATCCTCTTTTTTCTTACCCTAATCGGGCTGATGTCGCTAAACCAGCAGGCGCTTACATCGCATCTATCGAATAACCTGATGGATGGGGACAGAATTTCTCGCTAATCTTAACCACAGACAGAGTGAGACTAGGGCTGTGGGTTACAACCATCAAAATCTGAAGTTTTCTCAGCTCCAGGCACTCATTGCAGTAGCCGACAGCGGCAGCTTTAGCGAGGCGGCTCTGCAGCTCAATCTGTCTCAGTCGGCCATCAGCTACGCGATCGCCACTCTCGAAACTGAACTAGGCGTGATTTTGGTGTCGCGGGGGCGCTATGGTGCCCATCTGACTCCGGTGGGGGAGCAGGTGGTCAACCGCTCGCGCCAGATTACCTACCTGATGGACGATATTGCCAACCAGGCCAATTTGGCTAAAGGACTACGCGGCGGCCAAATTCGCATTTCGGCTTTTCGCAGTGCTGCTACCCATCTGCTACCGGAGGTGATTGCGGAATACTGTCGCCGCTATCCGGCGATCGCGGTGCGGCTAACTGAATATGATGACAGCCCTCAAGTCGAAGAGGACTTACGCAAAGGGCGGGCTGACATTGGCATTACCTACTTGCCGACGGAGCCAGAGTTTGAACATTGGGATTTGCTGCAGGATGAGTTTGTGGTGCTGATGCCGCCGCAGTTTGAGTCAGCCCGTCCCCTAGACTGGCAGACCCTGACCCAATATCCGCTGATTATGGCTCCAGCCGGAGATGTCTGCGACGCTATTGTGTACGCTCATTGCGCTCAGTATGGCATTGCCCTGCAGCCCACCTATCAGATCCGCTCAGATGCCACCATTGTCAACATGGTGGCTCAGGGGTTAGGGGCCGCTATCAGTCCGCGTCTAGCCGCAGAGCCAATTCCAGCCGCAGTTCAAGTTCACAGTCTCCCTGTGCCCCTCTGGCGTCATATCAGCGTCACCATTTTTGCCGATGCCATGCTGACCCCGGCTGCTTTTGCCTTTATTGACTTACTCAAGGCCAAGCTAAAGCCTGTCAGGCCCCTGTATTCTCAAGCCTAGAACGTGTGAAAGGGAATGGTCAGCAGCGGTAGGCCAACGGCTAGGCCGCTGAGCCAGAGCCACTGGAGATGGGACGAGCTTTCAGTGGGGGCGTGAGCAATCAATGCTTCTATGCGCTCTTCCAACCGCTCAACTTGGGTGCGATCGGTCAGCATGGCCCAGCAGTCACTCGGCGGCGCGACAGCCGCCTGCGCCACCTGCACTAAGGACTCAGCCAATAGCAATGGATCGACGCGGTTGGCCGCCCAGCGATCGGCTCGTAGCTCCCGGAGAAAAATTAGCTCCTGCCACAGCGTTTCGGTGTGGGGCAGCCAGGCGGTGAGGCGACGCAGCCCTCCCAGCCAGAAAAAGTAAAAGGTGTCTCGGTAGTAGCGATGAGCGGCTTCATGGGCAAGTACCGCTTTTATCTGGGCGGGCGTCAGCGTTTCAGTCAGTCCCTGGCTTACCACCAGTTCTGAATGCCACAGGCCAATCTGAGCTGCAAAGGGAACCGCTGTTTCTAGCTGTCTAACCTGACTTTGCTGTAAAACTACTGTCGGCAGTGCCTGTATCTGCCGCCGCGATCGCAGACTCTGCCAGCTCAGATAGGCAAACAGGACGGTCGTTCCTCCTAGCAGAGATATTGCCAGTCCGTAGCCCAGCCTGCCTACGGGAGCACCCAGCATGTGCCCGTGGCTGCCCATGTAAAGAACGGCTAGGGCAGTAAAGGCGATCGCCAGCGGCGGCAGCAGGAAATTGGCTAGCGTTAGCTGCCAGCGAAAGCTCCAGGTTGGTGGCTGCCCGGTTTTTAGCCCCATGCTGTAGGAGATGCCCTGACGCAGAAGCCAAGCAAACGCGATCGCCAGTAACAAAAGCAAGCAGTGCATTTAGCGAGCCTCCCGGTCTTGGCGAACAGTTTTAAGCCGCTGCATAATCGCTTCGAGCTGGCTGATGCTGGTGGCGTCCAATTCATCGGCAAAAGCAGCTACTGTATCAGGATTACCCACGGCTAAAAAGGCTTTGAGCTGATGGTGGGCCTGCAGCGCTGTCGCCTCTTGCTGAGAGATGACGGGCTGCCAAACAAAGGAGCGCTGCCGTCGCTGCTTTGCCAGCCAGCCTTTCTCAGTTAGACGGTTGAGAACAGTGGTGACCGAGGCACAGGCTAGCTCGCGATCGGGATCGGCCAGAATCTGCTCATGAATTTCACGAGCGGTTGCTTGTCCCCGCTGCCAGAGGATTTCTAAAATTTCGGTTTCCAGGGAGCCTAGAGACAGCCGCTTGGGCTGGCGGGAAGGAAGGGGAGCCATGAGTCAAAGACCGCGCGAAAATTTGAAATTAGTGATCCATTGGCATGTCGGGTGACATTTCTGAGTTGGGTACCTCTAAGGTATGAGCGTGAGGACGCAATAGGCCCATTGTTTGCTGACCGAAGCTAGCAACCCCCATCGAAACCAGCCCCAGAGTTGTAACGCCCATCGAAACTAGGCCAATCGAAAAAACACCCATTGAAATGACGCCTACTGAAATAATGCCATGAGTAGAAATTCCAATAGCCACCAGTCCGTGGGCTGAAACGCCAATAGCTACGCGCCCGTGGGCCTCAATTCCAACAGAGAGCCACTTTCTTTTTTTAAGCTTTTCGGCAGAGTCCACTGTATTCAAGCATGAGATAGCTGTCCCACTTTAGAGATCCAGCTCAAACTTGTCAAAAGACAGGCTGTCAAAGTTGCGGTCAATCTGCTGCCACCCGGCCTGCTTTTACCTGTAAAATCTGCGATGAGTTGAGCCACTGGGCGTCGAAAGAGCCCAGATGGGTGGTGGTGATCAAAGTTTGAAACCGATCTTGAATGGCGTCGAGAAGCTGGTTTTGACGGTTGAGATCGAGTTCAGCCAGTACGTCATCTAGCAGCAGCAGCGGCGGCTCCCCAACAACAGACTCAATCAGCTTTAGCTCAGCCAGCTTTAGCGATAAAACCAGGGTACGCTGCTGGCCCTGAGAGCCGTACTGGCGGGCCGGGGTGTCATTGATCGTAAAGTCGATGTCGTCGCGGTGGGGGCCAACCAGGGTCGTGTGCTGGTGCTGCTCCGCGATCGCCCGCTGCTGAATTTTGGCTAGAAATGCTTGCTGCACCGTGGCCGGGTCAGCGGCTGTGAGGGGGACGCTGGGGGCATAGCGAATCTGTAGTTCTTCGGTGCCACCGCTGATAGCCGTGTGCCATTCCTGAGCGATTGGAGTCAGGCGCTTCAGCACCCGCGATCGCCGCCGAATTACCCGTGACCCCAAAGTGGCAAGCTGGGCATCCCAAATCGCCAGTTGGGCCGCATCGACGGTACCGCCGTTTTCTTCACCCCACTGCCGCAGCAGGGCGTTGCGCTGCTTCAAGACGGTTGTATATTGCTGCAGAATATAGGCGTAGATCGGTTCTAGCTGAATCAGCAGCGTATCTACCCAAATGCGCCGCTCACCGGGGCCGCCGCGCACTAGGTCTAAATCTAGGCTAGAGAACTGGACGGCGTTGAGCGTGCCGAGAAAATCCATCTGCCGCCGCAGCTTTTCGCCGTTGAGCACCGCTGTCCGCCGACTGCCGTTGCGCAAGATAAGGGCCATTTCCGCTAGGCCCAGTTCGCGTTCTAGGGCGGCATTAATTTGCCCCAGGGCTTCGCTGTCTTGAATTAGGTCGCGATCGCGGCTGGTGCGATGAGATTTCAGCGTTGCTAACAGCTCCACCGCCTCTAGCAAATTTGATTTGCCCTGGGCGTTGTCTCCCACCAGGATAGTTTTAGGCGCACAAAACTCGACGTGCTGATCGCCATAGTTGCGAAAGTGCCTCAGATGAAGCGTTTTGAGATACATGAACGGGGCCGCTACAGAAGGCGAAACGTTTAGTCAGTCTAGGGGCGATCGCCAATTTTCGCTAGGCTCAATACTGGACTATCTCTGAACATAAGATCTCTGAATATTAAGGACGTACTGCGCTTAACGAGAACAGACTGTTTTTAGCGCCAAATCCGAGTCAGATCGAGCACAAATCCCGGTAGAACCGGCTCTCCGCAGATCTGAGTTGGAGTCTGTAAAATTTCAGCGGGCTGTTCGGGACGATAGATTTCGCTTTGCTGATCTTGGGGATTTAGCAGCCATCCCAGCCTGACCCCGTTGCTGATATATTCCTGCATCTTGGCCCGTAGAGCAGGCAAACTGTCAGTGGGCGATCGCAGTTCAATCACAAAATCAGGCGCGATCGGCGGAAACTTTTGTTTCTCCTCGGCAGAGAGAGCTTCCCAGCGACTACGTTCAACCCAGGCCGCATCCGGTGAGCGTTCGGCCCCATTGGGCAGTTTGAAACAGGTTGAGGAGTCAAAGGTATAGCCTAGCTGACTTTGCCGATTCCACAGACCTAAATCAATTGTAATGTCAGCATTGCGGCGACCGCTTTCGCCCCCTGTCGGTGACATGATAATCAGTTCTCCCTGGGCTGAGCGCTCAAATTTAACATCAGGATTGGCCTGACAGAGCTGAAAGAATACCTCGTCTGTCAGGGCACCTACTGGGTCAAGCGTGATGGTAAAGGCAGTCATGGGAGAACTGATTATCATGTCACCGACAGGGGGCGAAAGCGGTCGCCGCAATGCTGACATTACAATTGATTTAGGTCTGTGGAATCGGCAAAGT
>JAAHIC010001179.1 GCA_010671965.1 Leptolyngbya sp. SIO4C5 | reverse complement strand
GGATCGCCTGCCAGCATCGCGTAGGTGGCATAACGTAGGTAGTAGTCCAGGTCACGAATGCAGGCAGGCGATCCTTCCATCCTCGATGAGCGAGTGCTCAACGGCCTGAAGGAAACCTACAACTCACTAGGGGTACCCATCGGTGCTACTGTTCAAGCGATTCAAGCGATGAAAGAAGTCACTGCTTCTCTCGTTGGCGCTGACGCAGGCAAGGAAATGGGCGTATACTTCGACTACATCTGCTCCGGTTTAAGCTAGGACTTTCTAGCTGTCTGTTATAACCGCAGACTGAGTTAGAGCGACGGAAGTCTGGGGTGAGTGTTGAGTTGTCAAAAGCTTGTTGATATCACTGCAAGTTCTGATTACTTAGCATTGGCTCTCGACTTCCGGCTCTTTTTAGGAGCCTGTTAGCACTAACAGCGATCGCTTTTTATTTGCTGTTGGCCTGACAAAATTAATTATTGACATCAAGCTTAAAGCTAAAGCTAACCCGCTTAAAATTTTTCATTTTTATCTACGTTGTTGATTAGGAGAGATCTTCCACCATGCGCATGTTCAAAGTAACTGCCTGTGTTCCCAGTCAAACCCGAATTCGCACCCAGCGGGAGCTGCAGAATACCTACTTCACTAAGCTAGTCCCCTACACCAACTGGTTTCGTGAGCAGCAGCGAATTCAAAAGATGGGCGGCACTATCGTCAAGGTTGAGTTAGCAACAGGACGTCCCGGCCTAAATACGGGTCTGCTCTAAGCAGCTATAGCAAATATGGCGATCGAGGCTACGGAATACCGGGGCCTCTTTGCTTTTTAAAGGGAAACTTTACCGCAAACCTCTGCTGAAAAATTCAGCAAACTAACTCATCTTCTGCGAAGCTCTTCGATATACTGTTTTCTAATCTTCTGTCGCGCCAGCCATTGAAGTTGAGTCAGCTTATTTCTCTGTTTAACGCATCGGCCCAGACCTGGTCTAAAGAGGCCAGGATGCTGCGCTGGCTGACGATTTTGTGGTTAGTTATAGGGCTGGCTGTGCTTTACTCTGCCTCCTATCCGGTTGCCGATGCAGATTATGGAGATGGTCTGCGCTATTTCAAAATTCAGCTGCTGTGGCTGCGCCA
>JAAHIC010001178.1 GCA_010671965.1 Leptolyngbya sp. SIO4C5 | reverse complement strand
GCTTGAAATGGACTAACCAAAGAATCACAGACTTACGCCCCATGATCCGAAATGGTTTCGGACATCACTACATTCCAGGGTCGTCTATCAAAGGTGCAATTCGAACAGCGATCGCCTATCATCTCCTGAAACATGCAGGTAAGTATCAAGTTCCCAAGCAAAACAGAGTCAGCGAGATTGAATTGCGGCTGCGGCGATCGCTCGGAGACCTGAAACGGAAAGCAAAATTTGCCGACGACTCATTGTTTATGGATGAGCTGTTTTCAAATTACGGACTGACTTATAAAGGTCAGAACTTTAAAGTTCGCCAAGGCCCTAATACAGACATCATGCGAGCGGTTAGTGTCTCCGATTCGGAACCGCTGATTGAAGAGAAAATTCAGCGGGAGGGGAAACGACCTATTTTCAGAAACCTTTCTGTCGTTAATGAAGTTATTGTCTCTAGTCGTTTTCCTGACTATCAGGCCAAATACCGCGCCTCTATCTATGCTGAAATGGTCTTCAATGTGCGAACCCAGTTTACTCTCAGCGTCGATCACGAAATGCTGTCCTGGTTTCAGCACCTCAACAACATGAAGCTCCCGTTCAAATCTGTTGATGATTTGCTGCACATTTGTCAGGAGTTTGCTCAGGAACAGTGGGACTTTGAGCATGATTATTGGGCCGCCTTGCACAACAACCCTAATGCTCAGGGTCGCAATTTAGATTTTGGGTATATTCGTGAGCTGTATGAGCCGGAAACTTGCCCTCATACTTTACGACTGGGCTGGGGCAGCGGTATGAGAGGCACAACTATCAGTCTGCTGATGCCTGATGATTTAGTAGGAGAAATTCGCGATACCTGCGGTATCAAAGCACCAGAGTTTGAAGCACCCAAATCGCGGCGAACTATAGTGAGTTCTAAGGGAGAAATTCGTTACGCTCCTGGCTGGGTCAAGTTCAAGGAGATTTAACTATGCTCATTCGCTCTACTTGGACATTGACTACTGATGCGCCGCTCTCTCTGCCCAAGTCCTACACTTTAGAGTTGGCAAAGTTGCTGCACTCACGACTTGGATTTGAGATGGGCAGTGAAACAGTGCCGTCCACTGCTTTCTCCTACTAAATCATCAG
>JAAHIC010001177.1 GCA_010671965.1 Leptolyngbya sp. SIO4C5 | reverse complement strand
CCTCTGGTAAGCAAGGCTACCAGAGGTATTTTGCGGGGGGACGCGACAGTCATCATAAAATGCAGGCTGATTTAGCGTAATGATGCCTTTCCACCAGTGGCTAGTGGCGCGATCGGCTGGGGATTGTGCGATCTTGCTCACTTCATGATTGTCTCGCCGCTGTTTAGCCACGGCGGCTAAAAGCAGGCGTTCTAGCCAGCCCAGTTCCGTCTTTAAATAGGCCCAATTATCGGCAAAGGGCACTACCTTAGCTGACATGGCCCATCATCCGCAGAAATTCTAGGGGCAAGCCGTCAGCATCGGCAATAAAGGCAACTTCATAAACCTGGCTGCCAATCATCTGCTGCTGGGGAGCCAAAAGGATTTTCAGCGGCTGCACTTCGCCTGAAGTCGCCGCCTGCACAAAGCGCTGCTGCAGCGCCGAAATCCAGCTAGGCAAATCGGATACGGTTTCAGTCAGGTCAAAAGAGAGGTGATAGTAGCCGGTATAGTGTTCATCGCCGAAGGCATCGGCGGGGGGGCGCGGCTCTGGAATTTGCAGCAGCTCAATACGACCGTTGAGTCCTTCCATCCAGCAGGCTAAAGTGATGCCAGCGGTGAAGCGTTCTGTCACCACAAAGCCTAACTGTTCGTAAAAGGCGATCGCTCGGTGAATATTAGCGGTGCGGATAGACGCATGGTGCATGGTTAATTCCCAGGTCAGATGCAATTAGGCTTAAACCACACGGCAGTAAAGCAGGCGCGACTGGCTCTATTCAAAAAGGCGAAAATAGGGATAGCGAACAGGCGCACCCGGTTCTTTTTCGAGCGCAAAATTGATCACGTCCCAGCAGGGTTCCTCTTCAGAAGTGGGGCTGAACTCAACGGGCAGGCCATAGAGCCGCGGAGAAGCTGATTCTGACTTGCTGCGCCAGGGCGTACTGCGCTCTAGATAGGTGCTAACCAGGTCTTTATAACGGCGGGCAATAATGACGCGTGTGGCCCGGTAGCCCTGAGTGTAGAGGCGATCTAAAGCTTCGTGAATTTCAAAGCGAATGCCGTCTGGATGCGTATGCTGCCGGTACCACTCATCCTTCCACTGTCGCCAGTGCCGCCCCGACTGGAGATGAACCAGC
>JAAHIC010001176.1 GCA_010671965.1 Leptolyngbya sp. SIO4C5 | reverse complement strand
CTAGCTTTCCAAAGCTGTCTAACCGCCTGGGTTAATTGTTCAGTTTCTGCGTTAGCCATTACTTTCTTGATATAAAACTTCTGAATTGCTGAAAAGTAGAATAATTATGTAAAGCATACGATTGCCGCTAGGCAGATCAGGATTAAGTATGGCTAAGCAGGTTCACTTGGCTTTACAGCTTCTGCGGCGGGTTAGCAGGTTCGCGCTGCAAAATCAGCATATAAAGCCCACCAAAAAACAAGACCGCCACAAGTCCAAACAGCAGCGAACCATCGCCTTCATGCCAATAGTCAAAAGCGGCTTTGTTCTCGGAGGCAGCTAAGACGGCCATCAGCGCCACCCGAATAGCGTTGATAAAAAAGCCAATAGCGATCGCAATAAAGGGCGTCAGCCAGCGCTTAATTCCTGAGATAGGAAACATCACTAGGCAAACAGCGGACAGTCCTAGTAGGTAAGTGATGGACTCCATCCCAGAGCAGCCATAGTACACCTCAACTCCCCCTCCCGGTAGGGCAATGACTAAGCCCTGCCGCATCACATCAAAACCGCTGTACCACAAAAGGAAGGTGGAAAAACGGGCCGTTGCCGGAGAGATGTCGGTTACAAAAGCGGCCACGACGCTAGGAGCGCCTAAAAAGAATAGAATAACCAGCTCTCGCCAAAACAGGCGAAAGCCTCGAACACCGGCAGCCAGTGCCGCCAGCGCCAGCCCGGATAAAAAGGGTAGGAGCCGCAGCCCGGTCAAGGTAGTCTTACTTTTGGCAACTTTGACAACAGCAAAATCAAGCTGAAGTAAGTAGGCACTGAGCGCTAGCGTCAAGATTAGCAAAAGGCTGCCTAAGACAATACCCTGCAGAGAAGTTTGATTGGGTAGGCTCTGACGCTTGTCCCAGACCAGCGAGGCGGCTGCTAGATAAAATAAGCCGCTCATGCCAAGGTGCGCAGTGTCTCCGGCATGAGAGATTACGGCAAAGTAGATGGCTGTCAGCAGCGCCGCTAGGGCCAAAAGCCCAAACTGAGGAATCCTGATAGAACGAGGAGCTGTTTGCGCCATGATGCCTACTTAGGTCTGTATCTCCTATGGGCTTTCATTAAGAATTAATAGCAACCCCATAA
>JAAHIC010001175.1 GCA_010671965.1 Leptolyngbya sp. SIO4C5 | reverse complement strand
TGCACTATAAGTTCGCTCTTTGAGCCAAAGATTATTTACGAAGAGAAGTTCATATACTGTTATTTGTTCCTGATTCATTATATCTTAATGTCAGTTCTTATTTTGTGAGAGCTTGAGCTTCTAATAATACATTTTTGATAAATTCCACAATAATAAGTGTATGTTTTCTAAAAACTTAAAGCCAACTTAAATGTTTTCCGCTTTTGTAATATGTCTAAGTCTGTTTTGGTTACAGGTGGTGCAGGATACATCGGCTCTCATGCGGTGAAAGCTTTGCAGGTGGCAGGCTACGATGTTCTCGTTTTAGACAATTTGGTCTATGGTCATCGAGAAATTGTGGAAGAGGTGTTGCAGGCTCAGCTAATTGAAGGCGATATCAGCGATCGCGCTTTGTTGGATCGCCTGTTTGAGTCACATCATATTGATGCAGTGATGCACTTTGCGGCTTACATGTTTGTGGGCGAATCGGTAACCAATCCGGCCAAATACTACCGCAACAATGTCGCAGGTACTCTGACCTTATTAGAAGCAATGGTGGCAGCGGGAGTCAAAAAACTAGTTTTTTCCTCGACCTGTGCAACCTACGGGCCGCCCCAGCAGATTCCTCTCACAGAAGATCATCCTCAGTCGCCCATCAGTCCCTACGGCATGACTAAGCTGATGGTTGAAAAAATACTGGCAGACTTCGATACGGCCTATGGTTTGAAGTCAGTTTGTTTTCGCTACTTCAACGCGGCTGGGGCCGATCCCGCTGGCAAACAGGGAGAAGATCACAATCCTGAGACGCATTTGATTCCGCTGGTGCTGCTGACGGCATTGGGCAAGCGCGACTCTATCTCAATTTTTGGGACGGACTATCCTACGCCTGATGGCACCTGTGTCCGCGATTATATCCACGTCAGCGATCTGGCTCAGGCTCATGTGCTGGGCGTCAAGTATCTGCTAGAGCAAGGCCAGAGTGATGCCTTCAACTTGGGCAATGGCAATGGCTTTTCAGTGAAACAGGTGATTGAAGCCACTTACCGCAATATGAACGAATAGCTAGCGGTGGCGCTGCTGGTGCCACTGCCAGGCATGAGCGATCATGTCTTCAAGCGCAGCATACTGCGGCTGCCAGC
>JAAHIC010001174.1 GCA_010671965.1 Leptolyngbya sp. SIO4C5 | reverse complement strand
TAATTTCTGCCAAAATGGCAAAACTCAGCCCAAACAGGGGAACAATCGCTGCCCTATCTGCATCTACTAACAGTTTGATACTCGACTGCGATTGTCGGCTGCTATCCTAAGAACACAATGCCTTTTACCTGGCGGTTCTCCCTTTTACAGCGAAGCCTATGCTGGTACCCTTGACCCGCGAAAAATTCGACGAGTTGCTGCCCGGCCTCGCTACTGGCGAACAGTATCGCCACTACTGGGGCAGTCTTTCTGATTTTCTGCGGCGCTTGCTCATTTCTGTTGTCGCCGGGGTTGTTGTATTTATTGCCCGTTTAGTGCTGGGTGAAACTTTTGATCCCTTAACCTTCACGGCAGGTACCATTGCTGGTCTGTACTGGCTTTGGAGTCCGGTCTGGCAAGCCAGCCGTCGCAACCGCTGGGCCAGGCGCAGCTCCTACAGCGGCTTTTGGCGGGGAAAAGTCCTGGATGTCTTTGTGACAGACGAAGTCGTTGGTACGGAAGAAACCGTCAACAACCGGGGAGAACTGGTCATTGTTGAGGATAGGGAACGCTACCTCAACCTAGAAATTGGCGATAAAACAGGATTTACAACTCGCGTGCAGGCGGTGCTAAAGCGTGACCATCGGCTAATTCGACGCGGTGATATTGCCGAAATGCTGGTGCTTTCTAACCGGGAAGATCTCAGCCGGATTAATCTGATCTCGGATGTTTATGTGCCCGACCATAAGCTTTGGGTGGGAGACTATCCCTATCTGCGCCGGGACATCTTTTTAGAAGTGCGCCAGAAGCTGTTGTCAAACCGCTCCTATCGTCGTCCTCGCCGCGAAGTTGAGCCAATGTACGACGATGACTATCCGCTGCCGGCTGAGGACTCTTATAGATAGCTGTTGGCTTAACGGCCAAACATGGCATAGGAGTCGCTACGGCCAAACATGGCATAGGAGTCGCTGGGTCCAGCTTCAGGGCCGCTGCAAGATGAACAATATCAGCCTCCGGCGGCTAGGAAAAACTCCAGCCGCTCAAATCAGATGAGAGGCGAATTGGCGTCATGTTTGGCCGTTAAGCCAACAGCTATCTATAAGAGTCCTCAGCCGGCAGCGGATAGTCATCGAGATCGCG
>JAAHIC010001173.1 GCA_010671965.1 Leptolyngbya sp. SIO4C5 | reverse complement strand
CAGGGCAAACGCATACTCAAGCGAGTAGAACTTGAACGAGAAAGTCATTGTCCCATCCTGCTTTGAGTCGCTTGGCCTTCTTCGAGCCTTTGGAAGATTCTTTGGCGAGCAAGTTCAGCGCCATCTTTCTCATCACAGTCATGTTCTCTGGCGGATGGCCATGTCGGATGCGCGAGTCATCCTCATGAAAAACGACATCTAAACTCCAATGCAGCTTGTTCTCGATGCCCCAGTGGCGACGACTGGCATCGGCAAAGCGCTCCACCCCACCGTCTAAACTTGTCAGAAAGTAGCGTCGTTCTGTCGTTGCGGGTTGTCCCTCAATCCGCCGTTCGGCTTCCACCATGCCTTCCACCATGCCGACTCGTTTGAGACCCTTCCAAAGCTGCGCATCTTGCAGATACTCAACTTGGTCAAGTAACCAGTAGCGTCTAATTTCAATGCGGCCATGGCCTTTGTCAATCGTTTGATAGGCTTCGTGTTCAATCGCTTTGAAGTCAGTTTTATCGGCTCAATCAAACAACTGCACAACATCTTGGTGCAGGTTGCCCTGATTCCCTTTCAGCCTGAGAACATAATCAGCATCCTGGTCGATAATCTGCTTAGCAATCTCTTTTTGGCTACCCATCGCATTGATAGTGACAATGCATCCTGAGACATCCAAAAGATTGAGTAGTTTGGGGATTGCCGTAATCTCGTTGGATTTGTCAGCCACTTTGACTTGACCGAGCACTAACTGATTCTCGCTCGCCCAAGCGCTCACCATATGAATGGCACCTTTGCCATTGTCCTTATCGTATGAATGACGCGCGCTTTTGCCATCCAGCGAGATCACCTCGCCCAAGCTCAGTTCGGCAATGCTCTTTACCCAACTGACAAAGCATGCCTGCAGTTGACTCGGTTCTAGCAGCGCAAACACCCGCGAAATCGTGTCATGGGAAGGGACTCCATTGGGTAAACCGAGAAACGTTTTGAGCCAGTCTAATTTGCTATGACCGTAGGCTTCGATCTCTTCCCAGGTCTCTGCGCCACAAATGACGGCGCAAATCGTCAAAGCCAAGATGTCCAGTAGCGGATGCTCTACCAAATAAGCGGTTCGCGGGTCTTCGAGCGATTCGAAGTGCCTTAATAGG
>JAAHIC010001172.1 GCA_010671965.1 Leptolyngbya sp. SIO4C5 | reverse complement strand
TGTCCTCTTAAAGCTAGGAATCAATAAGCGGATCTTGTAGGGTGCGTTGCTGAACAGCAAACGCACCATTTTGTCGAGCATCCTAACATTAATCCTTGACCTGCATTTTCTTATGCCCGACTATCGAAGACCCGGAATTGCAGGCGGCACCTACTTCATTACCCAAGTCACCTATCAACGCCAGCCCTGACTATGTCATGAGATTGGTCGTCATGCGCTACGGACAGCTATCAATCAGGTTAGAGAAACTCGCCCTTTTGCGATTGATGCCTTCGTGCTGTTACCCGATCATTTCCACTGTCTTTGGACTTTACCTGAAAACGACAGCGACTTATTCACTCGTCTGCGTCTGATCAAAACTTATGTCACGAGGCATTATGGAACTCAGTTAGGACTTGATGTGAACGTTTCAGATTCTCGCAGGAAGCGGAAAGAGCGCAATCTATGGCAGCGTCGATTTTGGGAACATTTGATTCGAGACGAAACCGATTTTACTCAACATTGTGATTATATTCACTACAATCCAGTGCATCATCAATTGTGCCAAGTGCCAACAGAATGGCAATTTTCAAGTGTGCATCAATTGATTATTGAAGGGATTTATTCGCCAAATTGGGGTGAATGCCCAGTTGAGTTTGGGCTGGATGGGCGATGAGAGCAATGGTGCGTTTGCTTGTCGCAACGCACTCTACAAAATCCGCGATCGCACTTCTCTCCCTCAAATTGACACTCAATGATGAATGATGAGACTAAGGTTCTACCAGTGAATCTAACGGTTTTCAACTACTGATGTAACTAGAATCCTATTTTGCGGTACGCGCAGTAGCGAAATACCAACAACTAATAACCAAACTTCCCACAGGATGAAGCCGATGGGAGTTGTTTCTAGCACAGGCATTGCAGGAATGACAGTGGCGAACAGTTCGCTTTGTCCAATCAATAACAGCGGTACGGTGAACAGGCCCCACCAGGCGACCCAGGACTTAAATAGCACCGACGATCGCATCGCCCACCCTAACCCCAACGTCCAGCCTATGAGTAGGGTTTGCCCCAAATGCTCACCAATTACCACTCCACCGTACTGATGCACGGCCTGATAAACAACGCCCACGGCTTCATCCTGTGGGAAGTTTGGT
>JAAHIC010001171.1 GCA_010671965.1 Leptolyngbya sp. SIO4C5 | reverse complement strand
CTGTAGGTTTGGTAAAAGACTGACACAACAGCCCCTCTGCCTGCTCAAGATGAGCCGTAACTTCGCTAAACAGATAGGGTATTTGCCGCTGCGCTAGGGGCTGACTAAATCGAAACTGAACGATTGTCGTAATCACGGCGAATCAATTTCCAGCGCGAAACTAACTCGAACCTTATCGAGCAATCGAGAGCAAAACGTGAAGCCCAAAGATACTCAACTCAAAAATTGAATATCTCTGGGCTTTAGCCTTAATTAGTCAGTGAGAGGCCTTGTAAGCGGCTCATCTCACCGATGAGTGAACGAGGAGATAGAACTACCCTTCAATCTCGCCCTGCTCTAAGACTTGCAGATAGTAATCAACGCGATCGATATACCGCTCATCTTCCATCACAGAAGCATCCACTAGGCGATCGCGAATAGCGGCTTCTACCACTTGCTCAGCCGTGACATCTCCAAGCTGATACTCACTGATTAAAGTGAGGGCAGCCGGGACACCGTACTGTCTGAGACCACCAGAATAAGCAATATATGTGAGTTCAAACGGGTTGACAACTCCTGCCATCTCGCTGCCGCCCCGGCTCTCGTCGTTATAGGTTTCGAGATTGACGGGCTGGGTGTTGGACTCGTCTAAATTGGTGTCAGGGAAGCGGCCATTCTGCTCAAAGTCCTGGGTGCCGCCCCGGCTCTCGTCGTCATAGGTTTCAAGGTTGACGGGCTGAGTGTTGGATTCGTCAATTTCGGCCTTAACGGCAGGGGCAACGGCAGCAGTGGCGAATAAAGCTGACAATAAACTTAAAGTTAAGCGTTTCATACAAAAAAATCTCCAATATTTGCAAAATAACGTCGGCGAATCTAACTAAAGCTGACTCACCTCCAAGCAGCCTAAAAACGCGGCTTGAAGCCGCAGCTGCTGAGCTGAGCTGAAACATGACAGAGCCAGTAGCTCAGATCTAGCGTATAGAGGTAGGTATAAGCTCTATAGTCGTCAGGAACTGCAGGTCAGTAGCCAAGCTCGCGACGTATCTCTTATCATTGCGAAGATATCGAAAAGTTAATCCTTCAATTTATAGAACTCTGTATAAAATTTATCCGCCCCAGGGAATAGGCGATAGATAGAGCCAAAACTGGCATTTTTAG
>JAAHIC010001170.1 GCA_010671965.1 Leptolyngbya sp. SIO4C5 | reverse complement strand
AAGTGGGTATCTTAAAAATGTGGTTCTAGGATCGGCGCTGGCCTTTCCCTGAATGCAAAATGGGATACCCACTTTCAACTTATTGATATAGCTAGCGCTTAGGCTTCAGGCTTAAAGTTATCAACGCATTCTTTAATCAAAGCGCTGACTTGATCTACATTCTTCCAGCCTAGGATTTCGGTTTCTTTCTTCTCCAAATTTTTGTAAGTCTTGAAGAACTCTGCAATTTCATCTAAGCGATGAGAAGCAATGTCGCTGAGCGACTTGACATTTGCGTAACGGGGATCGGCATCCGGTACGCAGAGCAGCTTTTCGTCGCGATCGCCGCCGTCAATCATTTCCAACATGCCAATTGGTCGCGCCGCAATTACACAGCCAGGGAATGTGGGCTGATCCATCAGGACAAGTCCATCTAGCGGATCGCCGTCATCAGCCAGGGTGTTCGGGACAAAACCATAATCACAGGGATAATGAACAGCAGAAAAAAGAACGCGGTCTAGTGCAAACGCTCCTAAATCCTTATCAAATTCGTATTTGTTCTGACTGCCAGCCGGAATCTCAATCAGAACGTTAATCAACCCAGGCTTGGGCTGAGCCGGAATACGAGATAGCTCCACTATGCTTCTCCAAAATTACTTCGATACAGACCGAGTCGGATAGGCTGCTCTGTAAGCAAGCTTATCCGGACAAACGGCTCGTTTAGAATTTTAGGCGAATTGAGGGCTAAATCCGGACAGTAGAGACAGGCTTTAAGAAAATTGTATGTAAGTATCTGCTGGAGGCCCGCCTGACTTTATAGCGTAATCGTCACTCCCTAGAGCGCAGAATTTGGTAAGCAGGCTGCTCAAACACATCAACCTTAGCGGAGGAAAAGTGGGCGATCGCAAACATGGGCAGCACTAAAGTCGTTAGGGCAATGACAAAGCCGATGAGACTGGATAGACGACTATGGGGGTGTTCAGGAGGGTTGTCAGATTGACTAGCAGATTCCATACAGAATTAAAAATTGGACTCTCAAAAAGGAAGTAACGGTCTAACCAGGAAACGCTGAGGTAAAGTGACCTCACATTAACTTAGGCATTAGAGCAAACAGTCCGTTTAGAGAAATCTAAAGATTCTCTAAATAAATGTTCTGTTTGCT
>JAAHIC010000117.1 GCA_010671965.1 Leptolyngbya sp. SIO4C5 | reverse complement strand
CGTGGCAAAATACTTTGCTAGCAGTATCAGATTTTGGGCGGGTAGTAACGCTCATTGTCCAGCTGCCATCCAGTTTCTTGCTGCAGATAGACGTGGGTGCTGAGACCCTCTTGCCTAGCACTGCGGGCTACCTCTTTATAATCTAAGCCCAGGCGATCGCAAAATTCACGCTGCCGCAGACCTGGGCAGCCTTCTGCCCCAGTAAAGGCGCTGGGATAGATTACCGGCAGGAGCCGGCTCAGCATGATTTGAATCAGGCGAGTGCCGTTGCCCCAGTGCCAAAAGGTCTCCATTTCGTAGATCTGCTGGGTTTGCACGGCTTTAAGCCGCCGCCACCTGCGGTGGCTAGCCAACTGCTGCGACAAAAACTGGGGCCTCGGCCCGTAGGACTGGACAAAAATGATCTCCGGGTCTATGGCCTGAATCTGCGACAGCGACAGGTAGATCAGCCCCGGCTCTCCTCGCTGCGGATCTGGCTTTGACCACGGAAAATGGGTAAACTGCTGCAGCACGCTGCCCAAAGTCCCAGAGCTGGCTTCAACCGGGTAGCGATCGCACAGGCGGCTCATCCCAGATCCCCCCATCATCAGCACCGTTTTGCGAGGTTGAGACTGCAAAAGCTGATGGTAGGTCGCGAGCTGTTTCTCTAGAGCCGCGATCGCGGCTTCAGCCGCTGCTTCACGCTGGGTTAGACTACCAATGTCCAGCAGCCGCAGAACCGCTTCTTCGTATCCGCTACCGGCCATGAGGTACACCGGGGCGATCGCGGTCAGCCAACTGCGGTAGAACTGATGGGGAAACTGCCAGCCGATAATCAAATCAGGCTGTACGCGCCGAATCGCTCTTAAGTTAGGCAGCAGCCAGGAGCCAACATCTTGCCACTGCCGGCAGCGCTGCCCGTAAAATTCAGGCCGCGCCGCCACGCCCCGGCGTAAGCCAGCAACCGGCTCTAAACCTAGCTCTAGCAGGGTGTCGAGTGCAGAGGCACTAAGACACACGATTCGCCGGGCCGGACGCTTAAGCCGAATAACTGCAACCGTGCTATCGGCCACGAGATAGGGCTTTTGAGAACCTAAAATCTGGCGCATAATCACTGTTTTACAGAAGCCGCCTTAGTGATCATCCCAAGCTAGCACCTGCCAGACCAGCAGGCCCCAGAGAGCCGCCGTGAGCATTGGTGAGAGCACTATCAGCGATCGCGGATCGTAAAGCATTAGAGCCATCGTTAACTCCCTGCTAAGTTCACTCCTGAAAATTGAATCTAAAACCGAGGTTAAAAGCCTTTAGAGATGAAAATCAGAGCCAGAGTTCACTCGATTGGCCCGCTTAAACAGTAAGGCCACCCGCCCGATCATTTGCTTGAATCTAGCCTGATGTTCTGGACTTGGTAGAGTAAGGCCCGTAAACAAGCCCTGTCTGGTAGAAAACTGCCACTGCTGCGCTCGGTGGGCAAAACCACGCGCCTCAATGTGGCTGAGATAGCAGGGGGGTAGCCGCACCTCCGTTGAAAAATGGATTTGCATTAAAACGCAGTGACACGCTAGCCCAGCATGACGTTCAGGAAAAAAGAAGCTGAGATCGATGGAATTGGGATCAAGCTGATTTTGAGTTTGCTCGTCCGTGAGCCAGGGACTAAAATCTACTCCCGCATTGGGAAACTCGGCCCGAAACAAAACAGCTAGATGGGCGATTTTGCTGGTTAGCTCAAAATCAACGGACTGATTGACTGCATTCATAGCGTTTAGTGTTAATTACTGAAATCTGTTCTCAATAATCAAAAAGAGTTTTGAGACCTTAAACAAACTTGGCAGACTGCTTGAGGTACAGGACATAAAGTTCTGAGCGGAAAATCGTCATAGTTGCCTAGATTCTGACAGGGACTAAAAACAATTTAATTGAGATAAATTCTCATTTGACAAACAAGAGTTATTGAGAGTATATATCAATAAGCTCAGGAAAGCGACATTTAGTTTTTAGGAGGTTCAGATGGGGTCATACACCCAGGAACTACAGGCCACAGCCCGGGCAATGGTGGCTAAGGGTAAAGGAATTTTGGCGATGGATGAGAGTAACGGGACCTGCAACAAGCGGTTTCAAAAGCTCAATATTCCAGCGACAGAGGAGTATCGTCAGGCCTATCGACAGCTGATTTTGACTACGCCGGGGCTGTCCGAATATATCAGCGGCCCCATTCTCTATGATGAGACGATTCGCCAATCAACTCAGGATGGCGTACCGTTCCTAAAAGTCATCACCGATGCCGGTATGATTCCGGGCATCAAGGTAGACACTGGGGCTAAAGACTTAGCTGACCATCCCGGCGAGAAGGTAACCGAAGGCTTGGACGGGCTGCGCGATCGCATTGCCGAGTACTACCAAATGGGGGCGCGATTTGCCAAGTGGCGGGCGGTGATTACCATTGGCGAGGGCATTCCTAGCCGGGCCTGCATAGAAGCTAATGCCCATGCCCTGGCTCGCTATGCTGCACTTTGTCAAGAGGGCGGCCTGGTGCCCATTGTTGAACCTGAAGTCTTGATTGACGGCGACCATACCCTAGAGCGCTGCTGGCAGGTGACCGATGCGACTCTGCACGAGGTCTTTAATCAGCTCTACACCCAAAATGTGGCTTACGACCAGATGATCCTCAAGCCCAGCATGGTGATTCCTGGAAAAGGCTGCTCTATCGAAGCCAGCGTAGAAACTATCGCCGAAGCGACGATTAGCTGCCTACTCAAACATGTGCCAGCTACAGTGGCCGGCATTGCTTTTCTATCAGGCGGACAGTCAATGGAG
The DNA here is from genome assembly GCA_010671965.1 of Leptolyngbya sp. SIO4C5. Taxonomy (GTDB): domain Bacteria; phylum Cyanobacteriota; class Cyanobacteriia; order Phormidesmidales; family Phormidesmidaceae; genus Sphaerothrix; species Sphaerothrix gracilis. The sequence goes on along the minus strand of JAAHIC010000117.1, from coordinate 6,728 downwards.
CAGTCCTCAGCTCATCTCAACGCCATGAATAAAATGTTTGGCGATCGCTGCCCTTGGCCAGTCACTTTCTCCTATGCGCGGGCGATTCAGCAGCCAGCGCTAGATCACTGGAGCGGCGGTTCTAGCCGGGTTGAGGCCGCCCAGCAAAAGCTACTGTACCGGGCCAAGTGCAACAGCGCTGCTAGCCAGGGCAAGTATTCCAGCGATATGGAAAAAACTCCGGCGCTGGTTTAGCGCGATCGCCTTTCTCAGCAGATTTGCATCCCAGGACACAGCCAGATAGCGGAAACGCCTGTCGTTTCCGTTTTTTTTCGTCCAGTAGAGAGCTGAGGCATGAGATAGACCCCGTCCCTTCAGCTAAGAGCAGCAGCAAGGCGATCGCTTGAGCATAGCCTAGCTGGTACAGGCTCCTATGTGTGATCCCAGTCGGGCCGAAAGCCTTTACGACTATTGAGGAACCGATCGATTGCCATCGCCGCAATGCAGCCATCGCCAGCCGCCACCACTGCCTGCTTAAAGGGGGTATTGCGAATATCGCCAACGGCCCAAACGCCGTCTATGTTAGTGGCCATCATCTTATCAACCTGAACGCCGCCATCAGGATTGAGCCGCACCTGATCGCCTAAAAAATCCGTGATTGGCTTAGAGCCGTTTTGGTAGACAAAAACGCCGTCTACCGCTAGTTGTACAGGCGCTTTTTGTTCTTTAGCTTTAACTTCAATCTGGTTAACGCCCATCTGATCTCCCTGAATTGACAGCAGCCGCGTCCGGTTCCAGTGCTTGACATTGGACGCGGCCAGCAGCGCATCAACGTGGGGGTCTGCATAGACTGGATCTTTGAAGGTGATCAAATGAACCGTCGAGGCAAATTTTGTCAGCACCTGAGCTTCTTCGATTGCCTCTGAGTTAAAGCCAACCACGGCAACATCGCGATCGCGGTAAAAGGCCCCGTCGCAGGTAGCACAGTAGCTGACTCCTCGGCCTAAGAATTCAGGCTCTCCTTTGAACGAGGCGGTTCGCCCCATAGCTCCGGTTGCCAGCACCAGCGCCCGCCCGATGAAGGTGCCCTCCGGTGTGTAAACCGTTTTTTGCGGGCCACTAACATCAATGCTGAACACCTGTGCTCGCTCATATTGTGTGCCAAAAGCGATGGCCTGCTCACGCATGGTGGCTAGTAGAGTCTCACCGCTGACGTCACCGGCAACTCCCGGATAGTTAGCAATCTTGTGGGTAATAGCTAAAGCTCCCACAGCAGGGTTCTTGTCAAGAATGACGGTTTTCAGATCGGCCCGTGAGGTGTAAAGCGCACAGCTACAGCCGGCTGGCCCGCCCCCGACAATAACCACGTCAAATTCATAAGTATCCAAAACAGCATCTCCTAGTAGCAAACTATCGCAAGAATTCACGCAAAACCATTGAGATAAAAGAGGTGGCCGACCGTTTTTTGCCCAAAGATGAACCGGCTGATCTCATCATTATTGAGATTCATTCCTTATAAGCAAACAAGTGTGCTTTTATTAGTCTTAAGGGTGTAAAGGTTAGAATCTCATTTTAGTAAGGCGTCAGCAGCAAAGCTTGCTTCACATAGACAGCATCTTATTGAGAGTGTAAATCAACAAAAGCAGAAAATCTATTATGCCATTTTCTGAGACGCTTGCGTAAGGCGGCTGATTTTTGTAGTTTGCACGTACTACAATGAAGTGGTCTTTGAGCGCTCGCCGGAGTCACTGAGATGAGTTTTGCCAAGACAACGCCTATTCTGCGGATGTTTGATGAGGCCAAGGCTAAGGAATTTTATGTTGGTTTTCTCGGCTTTACCGTGGATTGGGAACACCGCTTTGCAGCAGGCCTGCCGCTCTATCTGCAGATTTCCAAGGACGGCTGCATTCTTCACCTCTCAGAGCATCATGGGGACTGCAGCCCCGGCGCAGCCCTGCGAATTGAAACCGATGAGCTAGAGCGCTTTCACGCTGAACTGCTGGCTAAAAACTATCCGTATACGCGACCGAGAATTGAAGAAACGCCCTGGGGCAGCCGGGATATGTCTGTGAGCGACCCCTTTGGCAATCGGCTCACCTTTACCAATGCCGTTAGCAGCTAGCGAGCGTTAAGCAGCAACTGATGGTTGAGCATCAGCGCGATCGCCTCGCGAGTCATCGCCATTGGCACGGCGCACCTGAAAAATATTGCCTTCAACATCCCAGCCGTCACAAACGGTAAAGCGATTGAAGCGCCATTCTTGGGCGGCTGAGTTAAAAGAGCCACCGCAGGCGTTGATCCGGCTTCTCAAGGCAGCCAGCTCCTCATTGATAAAAAATACGAGTTTGATAGGCGTTGACCCGCGGGCCTGGGAGAGCTGGGTGATTTCTACAGTTTTAGCGATCGCTTTAGGAGCTTGCAGCAGCACTAGCTCACAGCTACCGGCGACTAAAGCCCCATAGTCATCATCGGCTTCTCGCAGCTCCAAACCAAAGGCTTTCCTATAGAAATCAATCATCGGCTGGAGATGAATGGCATAGATGACTAGCCTTAGTTCCATATCGTCTTTTACTCCAGTAGCGTCCGTACTAAAGTTGAGGCTACATAGCCTCTGAAGCCGCTACAAAACCAAACAGCAGAAACAGCGTACCGCCAAGCCCGGTCAGCCAGCGCTCTGAGAGCCGCCCCGCCATCAGCTTACCGCACACCACGGCGATCGCGGCGCAGATAGCATGGCCCAGAGTCGCCCCTAAGGCAACCCCTACCGGGTGATGAGCCGCTGCTAAGGTGATGGTGGCAAACTGAGTGCGCTCGCCCCATTCGGCCACGAAGGTAAGGGTAAAGGCTTTGAGCAGAATGGCTTGGGCCATAGCGCTCCAATGAAAAAAGTTTTATCCCCAAGTTCAGACAGGGTAATTAGCAGTAATCCAGCGGTAAATCCAGTTAGTAGGCTCATGCGTTTGCCAAAAGTAATGGCTAAGTGGGCATGACGAGCCTTTGAGCAGACTTCACCGAGCCCACTCAACTGTGGACTCAGTGAAGGTCTCGCTCACAAACGATTAAGACTTAAGGCTTGCTGCCTAAACCAGGTTTATCACCAGTATGTTGATTTAGGCATTGGGATAGATGTCCCGCAGCTACTCCCCTTCAACTCGCTTCAGAATACCATACGCAGCCGTGCAGGTTACAAAACATTCGATGGCGGCGATTGGGCGTAACAGGACGCTGCAGTCTGGCGAGCTGAAGCATACAGCTTCAACCAAAGTAAATTCACCTTTGCGCCCTTGGATAGATATTTTTCAACAAAGGAATCAGTTAGCCTGAAATTAATGAGAATAAATCTCATTAATACCAAAAGCTGGTATCCGTAAAGGAATTGATTATGTCCTTCCCAAACCAAGATCGACGCGACGATATCGTTTATTTTTTGCTCAATAAAGTGAAGCACACTGAGGAAAAAGCTGAGGATGTTAGCTATTTTCCCCAAAACTTTGATGACAAAATTGTCAATAAAGACGAGGTGCAGCAGCACCTACAATACGTGATTGACAGCGGCTATTTGAAAGGTCATCCCGCAAGCGAATCCGCTGCCGGTGCAGAAGACGCGCCTTTGGCAGTCTGCAAAAATGCTCAGATCACGCCAGAAGGAACTAAGTTGCTGAGAGTAAAGTATTTCATGGTTTAACTTCTTGACAGTGCCAGAGCGGCTAGGTCGGCAGGGTTTGGCTCGGCAATGCACTTTAAGCCCTTGTGCTATGGTCGAGGTAAGTCTCATTAAACTGAGGCACCTTTATGATTAAGCAAATTGTTGTTGGCTTAAGTACGATTGGTATTTTGGCGGTCAGCTCGGTCCTAGGCAAAGCCGCTACCGATCTGACCGTTGTAGACTCAGCTGCATTAGGCACTCAGCGCAATCTGCCCTGGTCAGAACCTGTTCAGATTGACGATCCGTTTGAAGGTAGCTTCATTGGCGTATTTGATCGACACTCTTTTCACGAGCGGTTTCTGGATACCCAGGCTCAGATTGAAGTCCAAAGTCTCTGGAGTCAGGAGTTTATTCGCTTTTTGTCGATTGTGCGCGATCGCGACTGTTTGAGTCATCTAATCGGCACGGTTTCTACCCACAACTGTACTGAATTTAATAACGCCAGGAATATCACTGAGCTGTTTATCCGCATTGAGGATCAGGTATTCCAGGTTTCAGGGCAAAACAGCACGTTTCTGGTCAGCCGTGAGCTAGCTGAGGCTTTGCAGAATGCCTCCGAAGAGGAGATTGGCATTCGACTGGTTACCGAAAATGGGGAAACGATCGATAGCGAAATTGGCGAAGACACGGTCACGGCTTGGAAAACGGTGTACCAATCTCAGGATGTGTCTAGCAGCTATTAGGCATGAGAAGTCCTATTGGAAGTGCTGAGCATCTGGCGTATTTATCCCAACTGCGCGTAACTGAGGAATCGAAAAGCCGCCGATGCCGATGAACAGCATCGCCAGCGCACACAGAGTATACAGTACCGCCATTCCTGCTCCTGAGCCGCTGCCAAAACTAGGACTCAGCAGACGGGCGAATATGCCGCCTGACCTCATGGCCGGTTCCAAAACGCGATCGGCCAGCGGCCCGGCCAGTAGCACCGCCACGGCACTGGCCGTTTGCACCACGAGTGAATTAGCCGCAAATACCCGTCCCTGAATCTCCGATGGAATTTTATCCATCCATAGAGCGCTGCGACAGCTTCCCAACAGCGGAAAGTTCAGCGAAGAGCAGACTTGAGCCGGAATCCACACTGGAATCGATCGCCCCAGCCCAAACACTATTTTGCTTAGCCCGGCCCCGATATAGCCGCCCAGCAGCCCCCGAATCCGCTGCTGAGGTCCACCCCAAATCGTCATGATCACCGCTCCAGCCATGCCGCCCACACCAGCCGCCGCCGAAATGCTTGCCAGCACCTGGGCATCGCCGTCGGTACGAGCCAAAATCATAGGGCTATGAAGCGCGCCCCCCAAATCATGAGCGAAGGTAAACAGTACGGTAATTAGCAACAGAGCTTTTAAGCCCGGCTGCTGCCAAATGTAGCGTAGGCCAAACGTTAGCCGCTGAACTTGTTTTTCTGGCTGAGATTTGGCTTGCTTAGGAGGTTGAGGAATCGACGCCGCTAGCAGCGTGAGAAAGGCCATAAGAAACGTAGTCAGATCAATGACAATGATGCCGGAGAGACCAATCGTTGGATAAAGCGCACCGGCTAGGGCCGGACCGGCAATGTTGGAGCCGTAGTGCACCATGGCCGCCATGCTACCAGCGCGGGTGTAATGCTGCTTAGGCACAATCAGTGAGACAGAAGCCTGGTAAGCCAAAACTTGAATCTGGCCGAAGCCACCAGCCAGAATAGCCACCCAGTAAAGGTGCCAAATCTGGAGTTGCTGGGTGAAATGCAGTACACCGATAGTGGCAGTGGTCAGCGCGATGATGGCATCGCCTAACAGCATTAGGCGTTTACGATTGAAGCGATCGACAATCAGCCCGGCAAAGAGCGTGGTGGGAATCTGCGGCAGCTGAAAGAAAAAACCGATCAGGACTAGGGCAGTAGCAGACCCTGTCTCATCCCAGGCCCATAGAGTCAGTGCAAAGAAGGTCATGTAGCTGCCGATGGTAGAAACCAGCTGGCCGCACCAGATCAGGGTAAATGTGCGCATGCAGAGGCCAAGACAACAGCAATTTTGAACGAGTGACGGGGAAAACGTCCTCGGCTAGCATAAGCAAATTGGCGATCGCTTTCTAGAGATTCTGAATCCCAGACGCATTTAATTAGCTAAAGCACCTACGATATCTTGCAGCACCTGCTGAGCTGCGAGAATGTTGCGTCCCCCAGCCCAAACCTCTGACTGCGTGGGATAAACTCGCCCACTTTTAACGGCGGAAAGCTGAGAAAAGAGAGGATCTTGGACAAATTCATCATAAGTAAGCGTGTCTTCATCGTCATAAACCAGAAAAAAAATCACGTCCCCGTCTAGGTCTTGAAAGGCTTCTTTAGACACCACGCTAAGATAGGTTGCTGAAACAGGCTGGGTTTGAATAAGAGGGCGAGCGAAACCGATATCCGCCAAGATCGAGCCTGCAAAGCTGGTATGGCTGTAAAAGCCAACGTGATTCAGGTAAGAGAAGACAATTGAGACAACCATATCTTCTGGACTGCCAATCTGTTGGCGTACGATTTGCAGCTGCTGCTGATACTCAGCCAGCAGTTGGTCAGCCTTATCTGGCTTACCGAGTGCTTCGCCGTAGAGCCGCAACTGATTCGACCAGTCTCCTTCTCGGCCATTTCCTTCAGTCAGCACTGCGGGGGCAATTTGCAAAAGTTGAGGATAAACAACTTCGCCATTGACCTTGCTGCCTAAAATCAAATCAGGCTGAAGCTGAGCGATCTTTTCTAAATTTGGCTGACCGGCTGAGCCGATAGCCGTGATGCTAGCAGTGCGATCGCCTAAATAGTCTGGAAAGGTTTCGTTTACACAGGCTCCGATAGGGGTGACCCCCAAGGCAATCGCCGCATCCAGGGGGGCCGTATCAAGTGCTACCACTCTGGTAGGAACGTTGGGAACGCTGGCAACTCCCATAGCATGTTCCACCGAGCGGGTACCAATATTAGAGTCAGTGACAGCACTAGAGTGATCCATCGTTCTGCCACAGGACAGAGACAGGCTTACGGTTAGAATCAGGGCGATCGCTCCCAATCCAGTCATGGGGATTGGGA
>JAAHIC010001169.1 GCA_010671965.1 Leptolyngbya sp. SIO4C5 | reverse complement strand
AAAACTGTGTTTGCTGACGAAATTTTCGGATTTCATGTGCAGCAGGCGATCGAAAAATGTCTCAAAGCCTGGATTGCGGCGTTAGGTGAGGTATATCCCTACACCCATGACTTAGGCGTTCTGTTGAGCTGTTTAGAACAACAGCAATGTGATGTGACTGCTTTCTGGGAACTTCTAAGATACAACGCCTTTGCGGTACAGCTTAGATACCAGGTTGTGTTGGAGGAGGATATTGTAATTGAAAGAAAATCGACCCTTGTGCAGGTAAAAGCTTTGTACTCATTAGTGCAAACAGTTGTCGAAGAACGCTCGTAGCCTATAGCTGATTTTTTTGGAGAGCAACAGAGATAAACATGGCGGATAGTCGGATTCGGATTGCGAAGGATAAGGCGGAATTGGTGAGGGCGCTGAGGGATGGGAGTGATGTAAATGGGCCATTTAGAACATGTGCGTTCTAAGAATATTTAAAGGGGATGTCCGAGTTCTATGGCGCTTGCGAGAATACACTTTTCAGAAGATAAAGCTGAGCTTGTAAAAAGCTTAAAGGCATCAGAGTTTGAAGCCGGGCCATTTCAAACTTACGCAGATATCGTTATATTTTCAGCTACTTTAGGTTATAAACATAGTAGACGTGTGTCTGTAGGAAAAATTTCAAGAAAAGATCCGGATGCGGTTTTACAAGAGCAGCTAAAAAATTCGTCTATTGTCAAACTTATAGCGATCGCAAAAACGCAAGATCCTAAAATTCTGAGTGATGAAGATAGCAATGACCTCCAGCGTGTTGAATGTTTGAAAAGTATGTCAATGGCGGCTTAGAAGTTCTGGCTCATGAGCTAAATGGTGTCGTTGACTACACGGAAAAAATCTTGCTGATGCTGAAATTGACAAAGCAGGGTGATATTCAAAGTAGTGATTTTGATTTGTCAAAATTCTTATAAAATAGATGGCTCCTTAGAAAGAGCTTGACAAGCACTCTCTGTGAAGAAAAACCTAGCTTATTACCAAGACAAGTTCGCTAAGCTTAGAGTAGATAGGGCAAGAGGTGTTGCACCTCACAAGCCAATCCTGCTTTGTCAATTTCAGCATCAGCAAGATTTTTTCCGTGTAGTCAACGACACCATTTAGCTCATGAGCCAGAACTT
>JAAHIC010001168.1 GCA_010671965.1 Leptolyngbya sp. SIO4C5 | reverse complement strand
GCATTCTCTCGCCCCGCCCGGATGACTATTTTGTCTTGCCTGCGGCTGAGAGCGCTCAGCGACTGGCGCTGAAGATTGCCGCTCCGGCAGATCAGCCTGTCACCTGGACGCTCAACGGTCAGCCCCTAGAAACTACCGAGACAAATACGCTGTTTTGGCCGATGCAGGTGGGGACGTGGACGTTGGAGGTCGCTAGCGGCCAAAAGCGCGATCGGGTTCAGTTCCAGGTGCAGCTTGCGGAGGAGCAGCCCCCACAGCGGGGATTTTCGCTGCGTAGCGATAGGCCCTAAGTTCATTCAGGTAACACTTACTTACTATCTGGGTCATCCAGAAAGATTAGAGCAACTTTTATAGCAGCTTTTTTCATGAAGACAAGAACACCTTTAAATAAAGGATATTTTTTGATAAATCCATCAAAATACAAATTAATTGTTTCTTCTGAATTTAATTGAAATGATTTGCTGAGAGAATTAGCAGCATCTTGAGAGCGCTTCAACTGATTAAGCGCAAGGTAATGATAATACCAATAAAAGTAAGTAATAGAATTTAGTTCAATAGCACGCTCATAGCTAACGATCGCCTCTTCATAGCGGCCTAAATGATGAATTGAATAACCTCGGAGATACCAGGCCACATGGCGACTTTGATTAATTTCAAGCGCCTGATCAAAAGCGGCAATTGCTTCCTCGTGACGGCTCAATTTATTCAGCGAAATTCCTCGACTCTGCCAAGTTTCATCATCATTTGAGACAAGTTCAAGGGCATTATCATAGCTGGCGATCGCTTCCTCGTGTCGATCTAATTTACTAAGCGACAGCCCCCGGTTATACCAGGCCGCATTATTGTCTGAATTAATTCTGAGGGCATTATCATAGCTGGCGATCGCCTCTTCATGGCGATCTAATCCATAAAGTGCCAGACCCCGGTTATACCAAGCAATATTTTTATTAAGGTCGAGTTCGAGAGCGCGGTCATAGCTGGCGATCGCCTCCTCGTAGAAGCCTAACGCGCTAAGAGAAACGCCTCGATTACACCAAGTTTTGTAATAATTTGGGTTTAGCTTGAGAGCACGGTCATAGCTGGCAATTGCCTCTTTGTAGCAATTCAGCTTGGTGCAACCGAGGACTGTCACTCACCGATCT
>JAAHIC010001167.1 GCA_010671965.1 Leptolyngbya sp. SIO4C5 | reverse complement strand
TTCTTGAATCTTTTGGGCTAAAGCAGTATTAGCCGTTTCTAACTCCGCCGGACTGGGTAAACTTAGGGCTTTGGGTACAATAGGGACCAAAATCACCGCTGTTGTGACTGAGACAAAAGCGGTGATGGCTTTAAGAATGCCTGATTGCCAGTAATCTGGATGCCATAGCGTCCAAATCGCCATCAGGTGAGTCGCACCACAGCAAATAATAAAGGCCCCAAACAGCGTAAAAACTTCTTTAAAGGGTAAGTCTTGTCGTTTTCGCGCAAAATATACCAGCGCAATAGGAATAGAAAAATAAGATAAGGCAATTAATAGATCAGCAGTAATGTGCAGTCCGACGAGCCCCGTTTGCCAAAGATAGCAATGTCCATGAGGGATATAAGCAAGCATTAGCGAGAGAAGAGTCATGAGCGGTTCTTACGCCTATTTGTGATGCTAGAGACTTAAACGACAACGACAATCTTGATACACAAACCTAAAGATGAAGATAAAGCTTACTCTCTTTGAGAGATTATCAAAGTTTGCTGAGAACTAAATAGCGCTAGCAGCTAAGGCTTAATCATGTATAAAGTGTGCTTCGATATCTCAGTATCTGTTAGGTGTAATCAGGCGGCAAGGCTGCTTATAAGGACTTGTCTTCTTTTTACCTAATTCTGAAAATTCTTGATTTTCACTTAATAGATGATTGGCGGCAGCCGTTAAATCTAAACTTCTGTCTTATATACCTTTACGAACAGTTCATGAATCAACAGGTTCAAGTATGCTATCTAAAGTATTCCCAACCTTTTCTGCGATTCCGGCAATCCAGTTTTCATCCTGCTTGGTGTAGCTACGGGGCGCATTGGCTGCCAAGATCAAAGCACCGCTTTTGCCCATCGGCTGGCAAATGACACCCTGCGTATTTTCCGGTAAATAATTAAATTCAACGCGACCAGGGTAAATTTTTAGATTGACTAAATACACAGGCACCTGCTTTTCTAAAACTCGCTGCAGAATAGCTCCAGGGTTTACTTCAGCTACTGGGCCGAATATGCCGCGCCGCATCATCACCTCATTAGTCAATCGCAACGGCATCGAGCCTGAAGCGGCTGTTTCAGGCCCAGATGATAAAGGGCTGTGGTGGCCCGAATTGCCGCCCCGAC
>JAAHIC010001166.1 GCA_010671965.1 Leptolyngbya sp. SIO4C5 | reverse complement strand
TCCACATTGTGGCAATATGCTTAGGATTAGCCTCCTGGTTGTTTGGACTGGCACGCATAAGTGCGGTGCGTTCCTTGCAGACCTGCCATCAGGACGATAGTTGGTGCGGTTCGAGCCTGGGCCAGCGGCTCATTGGTATCGCCCATGAGGCTGACCAGCTCATCATGGACAATTTTGATGAACTGCTGGTCAGGGCGCACCCCGCGCACCACTTCTGCTCCTAGCGCCTGCTCTTGCACCTCCGCGATGAAGGCTTTGACCACCTGCAAGTTGACATCAGCTTCTAGCAGCGCCCGTCGCACTTCTCGCAGGGCTTCTTGCACATTGCCTTCAGAAATTTTGTCTTGACCGCGTAGTTTCTTCCAGGCTCCTTCTAAACGCTCGGAGAGGGCTTCAAACATAGGAAAATCGCTCGCTTCAGCAGAATCAAAGTTGCGCCAAGCCCGCTAGCTTAGCATTACAGATAGTCTCTCTATTCTAGAGGCTTTGGTTCAGAAGTCGCTGACTTGTCCCCTTTGAAAGCGGCTAGGGGCATTTTGAACTATTGCCGAACGCCTGCTTGACGACAAGACGGCTTATAGGCTGCTAAAGAAGTTAAAGCTTGTTACAAGCTGAGGACATTCTTCTATGCCCGAACTGGACTTAGGCGGTAGTCTAAAGCTAGACCCTGCTGTTATAGGTTCGTCTATGCCGCCATCGCCTGACGCACCGAATCATGAAGGTATACGCGCGATCGCTTCTAGTTCTGAGGCATCGCTAGATCCGCGATCGCCCATCACCCTTTCAGCAGAGGCCAACCAAAGCGAGAACGGTACCCTCAAACCGCTACCGATGCAGTGGCTGAGCATCCTGATGCAGCACAGCCATCTGCCAACCGCGCTCTTAGAGCCGCAATCCCTGCGAATTCAGTTTGCCAATCCCCGCTTTTGCCAAACGGTAGGCATTGCTGAGAGGGCGATCGCAGCTAATCACAGCGCCGATATCTATCTGCTAGAGATGCTGCTGCCAGACGAGCAGACCCGGATTCAACAGGTGTTGCAGTTTCATCTACTTAAGGCCATTTTGGCCCATCTCTATCCCCAGCGCTTGCTGCTCTCGCCTCGGCTACTCGATGAACCGATTATGCTGACGGCAAGTCAGCATAAA
>JAAHIC010001165.1 GCA_010671965.1 Leptolyngbya sp. SIO4C5 | reverse complement strand
CGCTCAAACCGGACAGCGAATTTCGCTGCTAGGCTAGAGGCAGAAGATACAAGGCGTCCGTTCGGGCTGAAATTAAGCTATGGTGGCTGACAAATTAGAACACCTGCAGTCAATTTTCAAGGCAATGGATCAGGCTCTGATTGCCTACTCTGGCGGTATTGACAGTACCCTAGTGGCAAAGGTGGCTTGCGATATTTTGGGCGATCGCGCCCTCGCCGTGACTGCCGCTTCACCCTCTCTGATGCCCGAAGATTTGGAAGATGCGCGGCTACAGGCGGCTGAAATCGGCATTCGCCATGAGATTGTGCAAACCTACGAAATGGACAATCCCAACTACGCGGCCAACCCTGTCAACCGCTGCTATTTCTGCAAAAGCGAGCTGCACGACACGTTGAAACCGCTCGCTCTGCAGCGGGGCTATCCCTACGTCGTAGATGGCGTCAACGCCGACGACCTGCACGACTATCGCCCTGGCATTCAAGCGGCCCAGGAACGCGGCGTGCGATCGCCCCTGGCCGAATCAGGTATTAGCAAGCTAGAAGTCCGACAAATTGCCAAACAGCTCAACCTCCCCTGGTGGGACAAACCAGCCCAGCCCTGTCTTAGCTCCCGTTTCCCCTATGGAGAAGCTATCACGATAGAGAAGCTGCAGCGGGTAGGCCGAGCCGAGCGGCACCTGCGCGATTTAGGTCTGCGAAACCTGCGCGTGCGCTCAGACGGCGACACCGCTCGCATAGAACTACCACCAGAGGAAATTCAGTCTTTTGTGGCTACCACCGATTTGCCCAGCTTAGTAACTGCTTTTCAAGCGCTAGGCTTTGCCTATGTGACCTTAGATTTAGAAGGCTATCGCAGCGGCAAGCTCAATCGGGGGCTAGCAGCGGCGCAGTCAGTCTAAAAATCTCAGCCCGTTTTCAGATATTTGCCCAGCAGCGCTTTTATAGTATGTAAGTGATCTGCAGAAACGTTAATTTCTCTTGGATGCGCGATCGCCCCAGATTGGAGCTAAATTGGCGCATTAAAGCAAATTTATGACACAGCTTCTAGCCGGGGACATCGGTGGTACCAAAACCATTCTGCGTTTAGTTGAAACAAACCCAGACTGGGCCGCTAATCCCAAAGCCTCTAAACAGTCCGTTGCCGCGCTAGCCC
>JAAHIC010001164.1 GCA_010671965.1 Leptolyngbya sp. SIO4C5 | reverse complement strand
CAGGGTCGATTCACTGTGACTAGATAAAAATTATGATGTAAGGCAACTGCTATCTCCTGTGTTGCCATGACCCTCATCGAAGCCCTACAAACTGTCCCGGATTATCGTAAGGCGCGTGGGAAACGTCATCCGTTATGGATCATTTTGGTCTTCATGGTGATGGGCAATTTAGCCGGGTATCAGGGCAATCGCCCCCTGGAAGAGTTTGCCAAACGCTACGGTTCAGAGGTAGCTCGCTTATTGCAGATTGAACTCGATGCCGTACCGTCCTTTTCGACGTTCCGGCGAGCGCATATTGGGCTTGACTTTGCGGTGCTCAGCGATGCCTTCGTGCAATGGATGCGTCAGCATCTCACGGTCGATGACGATGTCTATGCCATTGATGGGAAACGGATTCGACAGCCCATCACCGACGATGACGGCAAAACGCGCTTTGTCGGACTGGTCAGTGTCTTTGCCCAAGCCCAAGGGATTACCGTTGATTTAGCGGCGCTCACCACCACCGAAACCAGCGAATTGAAGGTGGTGCAGTACTTGCTGGAGAAGCTTCATCTGACTGGAGTGGTTTTGAGTCTGGATGCGCTTCACGCGCAAAAAAACACTGTCGCTCATTGTGGAGGGGGGCAATGACTATGTAGTGTCGGTCAAAGCGAATCAGGAAACGCTCTATCACCAAATCGAGACAATTGTTCGTTATCGCCAACCACGTCAAACCGCTTCAACGCCCTTCGAGTGCCAACATGGTCGGCAAGAACAGCGGTTGGTGAGTGTCTATTCTGCCCAAGGGATTGATTCTCAACGCTGGCAGGGGGCCAAAACGATCCTCTGCGTTGAGCGGCGGCGATGTAGTGCAGAGCGATGTTCCATCCATCGAGCCTACTATCTTAGCTCTATCGCGACTACCGCAAGACTTTGTAACGGCATGGTGCGAGGGCATTGGAGCATTGAAAATCGATTGCACTGGCCGAAAGATGTGGTTCTCCATGAAGATGACACTTATGGCCGAAACTCGAATGCTTTGCTCAATGCCTCGCTGTTGCGTTCGATTACTATCAATTTGCTCCGACTGAATGGGTTCAAGTCGGTCACGGCCGCTCTACGGGAGCTTGCCAACCAAGTTGAGAAGATTTTTCGTTTCCTACAATGAATCAACCCTG
>JAAHIC010001163.1 GCA_010671965.1 Leptolyngbya sp. SIO4C5 | reverse complement strand
TTGAAAGAGCGGTTTTGGTTTCTCTAATATTTGTGTCTGCCTCACGCCTAGAAACCGAGCAGACACCTTTCTTCATGAATGTTCGACGAGAGGGAATATTGCTGTGACTCCCGAACAAACCGCTTTGCTACAGAAAGCGGAACGCAGCTTAAAAGCTGCTAAGCAACTCAAAGTAAAAGGACTGTCAGAGTTTTCAGTTCAGGAACATCCTGCAAACAAGGATTGGAGCGAGTAATTAAACTCTGGCAAAAGCGGACTCGTCAGGACGTCGGCTGCGTAGAGCGTCATTGCCTTTTTGAGAAAGCCCTCTTGACGGCGATAGACCTCGATCGCGGCCTGGTCTCGATCCACAATCCAATACTCAAGTACGCCTTCAGTCGAGTAGAGCTTGAGCTTGGTCTCTCGATCGCGCTTTTTATCCTTCTCGGTTTTAGACAACACTTCGACAACCAGTTCAGGGGCACCTGTCAGATGTCCTGCCTGATCCATCAGCTGGGCTAGTCGTTCGTGGCTAATCCAAATCAGGTCGGGAATTACCGCATCCGTCTCAGCAAAAATTATTCCCGGAGCGATATAGGGTTTGCCAGCCGCCGACTGAAGCGACCATTGCAGCAAAGCAGCATACATCAGTCCGATTACATCTTGATGTCCTAGGTGAGGCGCACGAGTCACCAGCAGTTCTCCCGCGATAATTTCGTAACGGTTGCCCGTATCGGGAAAGCCTTCTAAATCACTGACTGTCCAGCAAATTGGATTAGTCATTGAGGTCATCGGCTTTTTCCTCAAACTGCAATACTCCTATTATGGCGGTATAAAGTTCGGTTATCTGCCGGGATTTTGATGGCTAGATGACAGGCAAATGCGGCTGAATTCGTCATGATAAGAGAGGAGTACAAACAGTCAGTCCTAGACCCGACTCCGCTGCGTTTCAGACTCTTTCATTCCCAAGCTGCTATGGACTTCAACATTCAAGCGCCGTTTGAGCCTTTAGGCGATCAGCCCAAAGCGATCGCCCAGCTTTCCCAGTACCTTAGCCAGGGTCATCGCTACCAGACCCTGCTGGGGGCCACGGGTACCGGCAAGACCCACACAATGGCGCGGGTGATTGATCAGATTGGTAAGCCAACGCTGGTGCTAGCCCACAACAAAACCCTGGCAGCCCAA
>JAAHIC010001162.1 GCA_010671965.1 Leptolyngbya sp. SIO4C5 | reverse complement strand
TCTCACAGCCTGCGTAGAAATTTTAGCGGGCAACAAGCGGCTGATTCTCGATGGCGGCACGGGGCTGAGCGTGCTGGGCAAGCACCTCCTCAAACAAGAATCTAATATTGAAGCCCATATCTTTTTTACCCATACCCAGTGGGATCGAATCCAGGGATTTCCCTTCTTTATTCCAGCTTTTACCGAAGGCAACCAGTTCCATATTTATGGGGCGACCGCTCCTAACGGCGCTTCTATTAAGCAGTGTTTGACTGATCAAATGCTGCAGCCTAACTTTCCAACGCCGCTGCAGCGGATGCGATCGCATCTCAATTTCCGCAACATATCGGCTGGCAGCGTCATTGCTCTAGACGATGTCATGATTGAAACGGTATCGCTGAATCGACTCACCAGCGCCCTCGGCTACCGGATTACCTGGCAGGGACAATCAGTGGTTTACGCTACTGACACTGAGCTAGTTCAAGACGCAGGCAATCAAAATCTACAGTACCTAGCGCAGCAGGCCGACGTCCTGATTTACGACGGCACTTATGCCGACTATGCCGCTCAAAGTGGCGAGGCGCAGTCCTCAGAAACGCCCTGGGCTGCAGGGATTAGCGTCGCCAAAGCAGCTAAAGTCCGTGAGCTGATTATGTTTCACCATAGTCCAGCCCACGATGACGATTCGCTCGACTGCATTGAAATGAAAATTAGGGGAGACTTTCCCAATGCGCGCTTAGCCAGAGAAGGCATGATTCTAGAAGTAGCTTAATCATGCCTATCAGCGCCAGTTGGCTTAACACCTACTGGCAAACTGTTTACAGACCATGTCTGAAATCGCTGAGGGGCTTGGAAGCCGTCCTGACACTGCTGGCAGAGACAGCGCTGAGTTCTTCAAAGAGTTCTTCATAAGCCTGCAGCGCCTGATGAAATGAGTAGTAGGTTTCAGCATGGCGGCGACCCTGATAGCCAAGTTTGGTAGCTTTTTCAGGGTGCTTGAACAGGTGAAGAATAGCTTTGGCCAGTTTTGTCGGATTTTCCGGCTGAACAATCAGTCCGCCCCCGCTTCTAGATACGGCTTTAGCCGCCGCTCCATCTCCAGGAACCGAAGCAATTATGGGCCGACCGCTGGCTAGTAAAACCTGCGTTTTAGAAGGCATGTTGAAGCCTACTACTCATTTCATCAG
>JAAHIC010001161.1 GCA_010671965.1 Leptolyngbya sp. SIO4C5 | reverse complement strand
TTTTTTTCATAAATTTGTAGCCCTGCTTCTTCTAAATAAATAGTCGCTCCTTTCTGTTCGCCTAGCTTGCCCGAAAGCCCCCCGGCCCAAGCCGGAAAATCTTTAGCAGACTGGAGAAATTTTTGCCAGGTTTTGCTTTTAATCTCAGCGACAAAGTTATAACCTTCGCAAAACACTTCAACTTGCTGACGACCGCTGGGAAGCTGCCGCGTCATTGGGATGCCGGTAAATTTAATAGAAACTTCTGCTCGACCTTTTGCAACCATGACCTTGAAACCGTAACTAAAAGAATTGGCCTATTCACGTTTTCGGCGCACAGGTCTGGAATTTGACCTGCCAGTCCGACAAAAACGATTAGGAGATAGAGGATAGTACCGTACTTTGGGACAGGCTGCAAAGAGGGGCAACTCAAAGCTGGCGATCGCGATGGAAAAAGCCCTGACTGCTAGCAGTCAGGGCTTTAGATTTTAGCTAATCGGAAAAAGGCATCTTGAGAGAGCACCTATGCTCCATCGAAACAGAGCCGCAACCTAGTTGAAGAAATCTTTGATATTGTCAATTAGGCTTTCACCCGCATCTTCGGCCTTGTCGCTGGCCTCTGCTGCTGCGCCTTTGGCGCGGCCAATATCGCGCTTAACGCGGCCTTCGGCCTGCTCAGCCGCTCCTTCAACCTGGGTACCGAAGTCATCAAACTGATCGCCTGCCTGACGCTTAGCTTTACCCACAGTGCCTTCAACAGCGCCTTCTACCTTGTCGCTGGTACCCGCGCCCAACATCCGGTCAGTTTCGCGCTTGGCCCGCTCTTGCACCACGTCGGCAGCGGCTTTAGACCCGGGAGCAACTCGGCTGGCATCTGCGCCCACGGCAGCAGTGGCTGGAGCGGCAGAGACAAACAGACTACCAGCGACAAGCAAGACCGCAAAGGCGATCGCCAGTTGCTTCTTAACAGCTTTAACGAAGCTGCTAGCTAGGTTAAAAGTCTTCATATAATCTATCCTCTTGATTCTTATAGAAATATTGGGTCGATTCCTATGCAGTTGTAGCATCTAAACCGTTGGCGCTCATCAGCCTCTAGACTGAGCTGAAATCCTTTAGCCACCTCATCTCTGTCGCTTGATAGAGCCTCTGCGAAGGGAGACAAAGAGGTCAGGCAGAGGCTCTATCAAGCA
>JAAHIC010001160.1 GCA_010671965.1 Leptolyngbya sp. SIO4C5 | reverse complement strand
AGATGACTACTGGGAGCGGTTTATGCGCTTTATGCATCGCTATGCAGACGCCAACGGTATGGCCTACGGTGATGCTAGCGCCAGCGGCAAGTAGTTTTTTTAGCAAGATCGGGGTGACTGAAACAGTGAGTGGGAAAAAAGCATGAAAGTTGCAGTGACAGGGGCTACTGGATTTGTTGGCAGTCGCTTGGTACAGCGCCTGCAGCAAGAAGGGCACAGCGTCAAAGTTTTTACCCGTCAGGCAGAGCGAGGTCGCCGCGTTTTTCCGGCTGCGGCTTTTCCCAACGTCGAGATTGTGGCTTATGCGCCGCTGACTTCGGGAGACTGGCAAAAGGCGATCGCGGGCTGCGATGGCGTCGTCAATCTCGCCGGGGAGCCGATTTCTGAGCGCTGGACGCCTGCTCATAAGAAAGCTATCTTGGTGAGCCGTCAGATTGGCACTGAAAAGCTGGTTGAGGCGATCGCCCAGGCCGATCCTAAGCCGAGCGTTTTAGTGAGCGGCTCCGCTGTAGGCTACTACGGCACTAGCGAAACGGCCCGCTTGGATGAAACCAGTCAGCCTGTCGAAAATGACTTTCTCTCGCAGGTCTGTCAAGCCTGGGAAACTGCGGCTGAGCAGGTTAAGCCCTTAGGCGTGCGCTTAGTCATCACTCGCATCGGCATTGTATTGGGCATGGGCGGCGCTATTTCCCGCATGATCACCCCGTTTCGCCTCTATGCGGGTGGGCCCATTGGTAGCGGTCGTCAGTGGTTCTCCTGGATCCACCGGGAAGATCTGGTGAACCTAATCATTAAAGCCCTAACGGACGGCCAAATGCAGGGGGTATACAACGCCACTGCGCCGAATCCCGTCCGTATGAGTGAGCTATGTCAGGCCCTAGGGGAAGCGATGAATCGTCCTTCTTGGCTACCCGTGCCCGACTTCGTGATTGAAGCTCTGTTGGGCGACGGGGCCAAAGTGGTTCTAGAAGGACAGCAAGTGCTGCCCAAACGGACTCAGGCAGCAGGCTTTCAGTATCAGTATCCTAAGGTGGATATGGCTCTGAGAGACATCGTTAAGTCAATTTAGCAATAGATCATAGGGGGCGCGGTTACGCCCCCTGCTGCGATGTTGAATTAGCAGCGATGAGCCATTAGCGGCGAGATAGTGTAAAGGCCACTTGCCTCAGA
>JAAHIC010000116.1 GCA_010671965.1 Leptolyngbya sp. SIO4C5 | reverse complement strand
TGAATATTTTGTCGAATGCCATCGATGCCTTGGAGGAACGCTGTCTAGCAGAAACAGACTTTGAGCCGGTAATTTGCCTCGTGACCGAACCGACAGAGGACAATCAGGTAAAGATTATGGTATCAGATAATGCCTGGGGCATGTCTGACACGGTTAGGCAGCGGCTCTTTGATCCGTTCTTCACGACTAAACCTGTAGGCAAAGGCACAGGCATGGGGCTTTCTATTAGCTATCAGGTGGTAACCGAGCGGCATGGCGGCAAACTGATCTGCGAGTCGGAGCTAGGTCAGGGCAGCCTTTTTACGATTTTGATCCCCACGGTTCAGGCATCTCAGGCCGTGGCTCAGGCCGCCGTTGAATCCTAATCACTCAGCAGGAGAAGCCAAATCAAGTCCGATTTAGATTGCCGGGTTTTCTCCCTTCGGGAGACACTTCGTGAACGAATTCGCTCAACCCTCTGCTTAGCCACGGATTAAGTATTGAGCGTCGAAATGCATCTTATAGATCATCAGATTGACTTAGTGAGCGATCGCGAAGCTATCGAATTCTCCCGTCGCGACTTTTGCAGCTGACTCAACCTGGGTGACGCGGGCAGCGGTTGGCCCCTGCTGTGCCCAAGCTACAAGCGACTGCAAGGTCTGGCTATCGCCTTCAGCGACGATTTCAACGGTACCGTCAGCCAGATTTTTCACATAACCGCTGAGGCCCATTTGCAGCGCCTGTTGACAGGTGTGATAGCGAAAGCCCACTCCCTGCACTACGCCGTGGACAATTAGCTCAACTCGCTGCATCCTTTTTTCCTCGTCCATAGTACCTGTAGATTAAAGCCTACGGCTCTAGCCGTCCGGCGAAAGCACTGCTGGGTAAACCAGCGACATCTGTTTGAATACAGAACAAGTCACCAGAGGCTATGCTGTTCTGAATTTCGGCCTCACTCAACCCCACCGAAGCCGTAGTCACATACAGGGTCTTCAAGTCACGACCGCCAAAGGTGCAGGCGGTTGGGCGCTGGACAGGGAGAGAAAAACGAGCCATTTCCTCCCCCTGGGGACTAAAACGGATCACGCACCAGCCGTCCCACATAGCTGACCAAAGACAGCCTTCGGCATCTACCGTCAAACCATCCGGCGTCAGCGCCGCTGGCCGCAAGTCAATGAAGACGCGCCGCTGGGCGATCGCGCCGCTGGCTAAATCAAACTCATAGGCATAAATGATCTTTTGAGCTGAGTCAGTTAGGTAAAAGACCTGATTGTCTGGACTCCAGCCGATGCCGTTCGAGATGGTTAATCCAGTTTCCATAGGATGTAACGAACCGTCGGGATCGTAGCGATAAAGGCTTGCTTCTGGTCCCTGGGTAGACATAGAGCCGAACCAGAACCGCCCCGCGACATCGCACTTCCCGTCATTGAAACGGTTGTGGGGCTTATCGGCTTCTAGGGAAAGGAGAGGGCTGAGGTGTCCTGTTTCCAGGTTTAGAATAGCGAGTTCATGGCGCAGGGCGAGGAGCAGGCGACGGGCGGCAGCGATCGCCAAGCAGCCGACTACCTGGCCCACATCAAAGTAGCGCGATTGGCCGGTAACTGGATCAAACTGGTGTACCCGGTGGTTGTAAATATCGACCCAATAGAGACATTGCTGCGCTGTATCCCAGGTTGGCCCTTCTCCCAGTCTGGCTCTGGCAGTTAGAACATTCTCAACGGGATAGGCTGGAGTTATCACTGCTTGAAAAAGCCACAAATGAAGGAACCGGGTCCGTCTGCTTGAAACGAGACTGTCTTGCCGTCTGAGCGCGTCCGCATCCGCCGCCGACAGTCATAGACCTCGACCGGGCGTTTGACACCGCCGATGCTGACCTCAGCTCGATACTGCCAGTAGTATTTGGCGCTGCGCTTGAGGCTCAGGATACAAATTTCTGGCTCTGTCTGCTTCTGACAGCGAGAAAACGCCTGGGCTGGAGCCGCGATCGCCAACCACAGCAGTAAGCTCAACAGCGCGATCGCCTTTGCCATCGCCAATTTATTTATCACTAATGACAAAATTACCATTAAAGCAGCACTGCTTAGGGACTGCGACTGAAAATGACCAGTGTTACCGGATTGAGCGGCGTCCACCGGGTCAGAGCGGCTACACCAATAGAACGGGAAAGCTGGGCCTGCAGCAGCCGATAGCGCCAGTCTGGTCTATGCTGCTGCCGCCAGGCAAGGACAGTGCCGAGGTGTTCTAGCGTTGCTAGAGCCAGCACAATAAGGCCGCCGGGTTTGAGTCGCTGAGAGCTGACCTGCAAAATATCGGTCAGATAGCCGCCGCTGCCGCCCACAAATACGCGATCGGGATCTGGCAGCGCTGCCAGGGCGGCAGGGGCCGCCTGGGCAATTAACTCGACAGTCTGAGTCTCAAAACGCTGACAGTTTTGCTGAATCAGGGCGGCCCCTGCCGCCGTTTTTTCAATGGCATACACCTTGGCGCTGGGCTGCAGCCGAGCCATTTCGATGCTGACTGATCCCGTCCCGGCCCCGATGTCCCAGACAACCTGATGGGGCTGGAGGGCCAGTTCACCCAAAATCAACATCCGCACTTCTCGCTTCGTTATCAGGCCGGGGCGATCGCGAAAACTTAAAAACAAATCATCTGCCAGCCCAAACCCCGGTAGGGCTGACAAATTCAGGGTCGCAGCCGGGGGCTGTCGCAGCAGAATCACTAGGTTGAGCGGCGCAAAGGTCTGCTCAGTCGCCGCCGCCGCTGAAAAGCAGCGCACTCGTTCAGACTTAGCCCCCAGATTTTCGCACACCCAAAGCTGGTAGGGCGCCGCTAGCGCCAGCAGCAGCTCCGCGATCGCCGCAGGCGTATTGTGGCTATCGGTCAGAACGGCAATCTTTTCGGCTTCCTGTTTCAGTGGGGGCAGCAAGTTGTCGAGCGATCGCCCGTGGAGGCTCACCAGTTTGGCCTCCTGCCAGGGAACTTTGAGCCGACTGAAGGCGAGCTGCACAGAACTTAGGTGGGGGTGAAAGACTAACTCCTCAGCCGCAAAATGCTGTAACAGCAGCCGTCCTAGGCCAAAAAAGAGCGGATCTCCAGAAGTCAGAATGACTACTGACCGTTGGGGATATTGCTGCCGCTCAGACCGGATGGCTTCGAGGGCCGCCTGGAACGGGCTTAGCGGCCAGCGCTGCGCCGAACAGTCAGGAAAATAGGCTAGATGGCGATCGCTACCCACCAGTATCTCTGCCTGCTCAATCACGGTCAGAATGGCGGGTGACAGATCTGCCGCCCCGCCCGCCCCGACCCCTACAACCTGTATCGGTAGACAGTTCATGATGACTCCCAGGCCAGTACCAGCAGCGCATTGACAATTGCCGCCGCCACGCTAGATCCCCCTTTGCGACCGTTAACTAGAATCTGAGGCACGTCTAGGTGGGCTAGCTGGGCTTTAGCGGCTTCGACCCCGACAAAACCCACAGGTACACCAACGACGAGAGCAGGCTGCACTGTCCCTGCGGCGATCGCTGCGCACAGCACCGATAGCGCCGTAGGCGCGTTGCCAATTACATAAATTCCGGTGGGGTATTGGCGACAGCAGGTCAGCATTCCAGTCGCCGTTCGGGTTTTACCCGGCAAAGCCGCCTTAGCCTGATCAACAGCCACAACTACCGGATTTTGAAAAGTACGGCTAACCATTGTCCGAATTCCCTGTTTAATCATATTGACGTCTAAGATCAGCGGAGATCCTGCCGCCAAGGCCGTTTTGGCCGTGGCGATCGCCGTTGTGCTAAACTGCAGCTCCTGCTTAAAGTCAAAGTCAGCCGTACTATGAATTACGCGGCGCACGACTGCATATTCACTATCAGTAAAGTCATGAGAGCCGATTTCAGCGTCAATGATGGCAAAGCTCTGCCGCAGGATCGGATGTTGAAACAGGAAAGCCATAACTCGAAAACTCTTTTGCTCTCCTATTGTGACCTTAGCCATGCCAGTTTATTTGTTTTGGGGGGATGATGACTTTCGGCTCGATCGGGCAGTCGAAGAACTGTGCGATCGCAGCCTAGATCCTCAGTGGAGCAGCTTCAACTATGACAAGCTCAGTGCCGACCAGGCGGAAAACGTCACCCAGGGGCTAAACCAGGCCATGACCCCTCCCTTCGGCCTGGGTCAACGAGTTGTTTGGCTACACAATGCCCCTATTTTTCAGCGCTGCAGCGAGGCCACCCTGCAGGAACTGACCCGAACATTACCGGTCATACCCGACAGCAGCGTTTTGCTGTTTACGAATAGCCAAAAGCCAGACGGTCGGCTCAAATCGACTAAGCTACTGCAGAAGCATGGCAAAGTGCGAGAGTTTGCTAAAATCCCCCCCTGGAAAATTGAGCAGATCCAGCAGCAGGTGCGTCAGACCGCTGAGCAGGCCAAGCTGCGCCTAGCCCCAGACGCCGTTGAGCTACTAGCCGCGTCGGTAGGCAATGATATGCGCCAGCTCGTCAATGAAATAGAAAAGCTGAAACTCTATCAGGGTAATCAGCCCCAGCCGCTAGCTGCTGATATCGTAGCTAGGCTGGTAGTCGTCAATACGCAAAACAGCCTGCAGCTAGCGGCTGCCCTGCGTCAGGGCGATACTCCCAACGCTCTACAGCTGGTCACCGATCTGGTGAACCGCAACGAACCCAGCCTCCGCATTGTATCGACACTAGTAGGTCAGTTTCGGACTTGGCTTTGGGTCAAAATTATGATGCAGGCCGGTGAGCGCGACGAGCGGGCGATCGCCCAGGCGGCTGAGGTGAGCAATCCTAAGCGAATTTATTTCCTACAAAAAGAAGTTCGGTATCTTTCCCTGCCGAGCCTACAACAAACGCTGCAGCAGCTTCTAGAATTAGAAGCAAGCCTCAAGCAGGGCAAAGCTGAAATGCCTACACTGCAGACGAAAATTATCGAAATTTCGCAGCTTTTTCAGTAAAGTATAAAACCATTAGCTTCCCGGAACTTCACTTTGAGTAGAATGGTCTGGGGCAACTATGAGTTTTCAAGATAGTTTCAATTGTTATCTAGAGCGCCAGATGTCAATTCAAATAGTATCTCCTCGTTTGTTCCAGTTCCGTCGGCGGTTCCTGCGCTCGGTTTCTGCATTTAGCAGCCTTTTGGTTGCGGCTTCGTTAGTGTCCGGCATTCGCATCGACTGGCAAAAGTCTCATTTTCAGGTTGTTGATAATGCGGTACAGGCACAATCGCAGCCCGCTACCATCACCTCTGAAGAAATAGTTGGCTATGCCCGCGCAGTCTTGCAAATGGATAGGTTGAGAACAGCGGCTTATACCCAAGTGAAAGACATTCTAATGGCAGAAAATTTAGATGCTAGCCAGTTCAATCTCACCTGCACCAATGCCAACAATCTTCCCAACGTGCCTCGCCGCGTCCGCTCCCAGGTGAGGGAAATTGTGGTTGGCTACTGTTCTCAAGCCGCTGAAATTGTGGTCAATAACGGTTTGAGCGTTAATCGTTTCAACCAGATGACAGCCGCCCATCAGCAGCAGCCAACACTTGAAGCCCAGATTCGTCAAGCCATGATTGAGTTACAGCAGTAATGCAGTTTATTGACCAAGCAGAAGTAGAGGTGCTGGCGGGCAGCGGCGGCGACGGCCTAGTGGCCTTTCGGCGTGAAAAGTACGTGCCAGCGGGCGGGCCTGCTGGCGGCAATGGTGGCCCTGGTGGCTCAGTTTATCTGGTAGCAGTCAATCACCTGCAAACGCTGCTGGACTTTAAATATGCACATAGCTTCAAAGCGGCCAGCGGAGAGCGCGGCGGACCTAAAAACAAGACTGGCGCGGCCGGGCGCGATCGCCAGATTGAAGTTCCCTGCGGCACTGTTGTCTATGATGCTGAAACGGGCGAACTTTTGGGAGACTTGGTTCAGCCGGGACAAAGCCTCTGCGTTGCTCAGGGCGGCAAGGGCGGCTTGGGCAATCGCCACTTCCTCAGCAATCGCAATCGGGCACCCGAAAGAGCATTGCCGGGTCTGCCGGGCGAAGAACGTCGCATTCGCCTAGAGCTGAAGCTGATTGCAGAAGTGGGAATTATTGGGCTGCCCAACGCGGGCAAGTCTACTTTAATTGCGGCCCTATCTTCCGCTCGTCCTAAAATTGCTGATTATCCCTTTACTACCCTAGTCCCTAATCTAGGCGTTGTGCGCAAAGCTACCGGCGATGGTACCGTCTTTGCCGATATTCCCGGCCTCATTGCGGGAGCCCATACAGGTTTGGGGCTAGGCCATGAATTTTTGCGCCACGTCGAGCGCACCCGGCTCCTGCTGCATTTGGTAGACGTGACTGCTGAGCAACCGCTGGCCAACTATCAGACGATTCAGCAAGAGCTAGAGGCTTATAGTGATACCCTGGGCGATCGCCCCCAAATTTTAGCGCTCAACAAAGTTGAAGCCATGCCAGCAGAAACAGTAGCCGCGATCGCGGCTGAGTTAGAGGCGATCGCTCACACTCCCGTCTTTTGCATTTCTGCCGTCGCGGGCATCGGCCTAAACGAGCTAATGCAGGCAGTCTGGCAAGTTTTAGACCAGCCTGAACCTGTTGAAATAGATGCCACCTTGACTGCTGCTAGTGAGCTTGCGTCAGGCTGAAGGGCGCTATCAGGCTCCCCGACTCAGATAAAGCCGCGAAGTGCGCAAAATCTCAGCATAGAGCGTTTCTAGCTGACTAATATTGCCGCCTAGGGTGTAGCGCTCTAGCACCCGCTGGCGGGCCTTACGCCCTAGTAGCGTGGTCATTTCAGGATGATCTTGGAATACAGGCAGCAATGCCTGGAGCTGGGTCGAAACCCGCTGCGTATCTAAAATTACCCCGGCCCCATTTTCTAAAACCTCGCCGTCAGCGCCTGCATCGGTGGCAATGCAGGCGGCCTCACAGGCCATACCCTCTAGCAGCGAGAGAGATAACCCCTCTACTAAAGAGGGCAGCACAAACACGTCCGCTCCGCGCAGAATCTCAATGCGCCGCTGCTCGTCTGCTACAAATCCCAGCCAAATCACGTTTTCAGCAGAGCCGTAAAAAGCACGTAGCGAAGCAGTTAAAGGCCCGCTGCCTACAATAACCAATTTACTGCTGGGCGCTAGTTTGGCCTGCTTCCATCCCCGTAGTAGAGACTCCACGTTTTTCTCAATGGCAAGTCTCCCCTGGTAAACAAACAGCCGCTCAGCCTGAAACTCCTGCTTGACTGCCGCAGGTCCGGGCGCATATTTCTGAATATCGACCCCATTAGGAATGACGCTGACTCGCCCTGCCGGCACCCCTAGCTTCACTAACAAGTCTCGCTGAAGCTGAGAAAAGACAATTACGCAGTCGTAATGGGCTAGGCAGGGCGCATAAATCTGATAGGTTAGATGCTGGGTGCCAGAGGTCAAATTGCGCCGGCGCCGATCAAAGGGCGGATGAAAAGTGGCAACCAGTGGAATGCTCAATTCCTGACAAATTTCTGGCAGGCGGAAGTCGAGCGGTGATAGGGTTAACGAAGCATGAACAATATCAGGCTTGAGTCGCTTTAAGGCCTGTGCCAGCAGCTTGCCTGATCGAAAAGAAGGAATTGTCAGGATCTGCGACTTAAAAATGAAGGGCAGCGAAACCTCTTGACAATCTGGGCGATCGCTTAGCGTCTCCTCCTCCGGCTGGGCAAAATGTAAAAAAGTTACCTGATGTCCTCGATCCAGTAGGGCATTTGTGATCTCCCGACCATAGGTAACATTGCCGCAAAAAGGAGATTTCTTACCAAGCCAAGCGATGTGCATTCAATTAATAGAGATAGCTAACGGCTGCCAGGAAAGTCGACTAAAAATCGTCAAGCCATGACTTTATGAGAACTTAACAAGTATATAGCCGCTTCTCAGCAGATTCTCAAGCGGTCAGTTGGGGACGGCCAATATACCAGGTAATAATTCCTCCTGCCGCAACCAGCGCTGCCAGCGCCAGAAATACGGTGCGCAGTCCCAAAAACGTCTCCGCTACGCCAGCTAGCGCCAATGGCAAACTTAAAGCAATATTAATTAAATTATTTTGCAGTCCAAAAACCTTACCTCGCATATCCTCAGGCGTTTTTTCTTGAATCGTCGTCTGCATCGGAATGCCTACAATGGCGGCAAAGACGCCTAGCAAACCGATTAAAAGCAGACAGAGCCAAAGCTGTTCGGCTAAAAATGCCAACCCCAGCAGCGTGGTGGTGATGCCTGCAGAGCCAAAGATGCTGAGCTGGCTGCGAGCGAACCGCTGGCCAAATTGCCCAATCAGCGCTGCGCCTATAGCCATGCCAACCCCCGCCATCGCCAGCAAAAAGCCAAACTGGGAGGATTTCAGCACCGTAATGACTTCAGCTAGGCGCACTGCCAGCACCGCCAAAGCGGCAAAGACAGAAAAAAGCAGCACGAGCTGAATCAGAGCGCCACGGACAGCAGGCTGCCCCTTTATGTACTGCAAACCTTCTCGAATATCCTGCCAAACGTGGGGATCGCTTTGCTGCGCTTCTCTTTTTTCGTGGGGCTGCAGCAGCAGCAGCAGCAGGCCAGCGATGCCGTAGCTAACGCCTACTAGAATATCTTTGCCCAGTCCTGAGCCACCATCTAAGGGGGCCAATAGGCGATCGGCGATCGCCAGCAGCGGATCGCCCACGGCAAAGCCAATGATCACCGAGGCCATCATCGTGGTCGTATAAAGTGAATTGGCTGAAAGTAAATTCCCTCGCTTCACCACCAGCGGAATAACCGCTTGCTCTGCAGGTGCAAAAAACTGGGTTAGGGTGGACACCAAAAAAGTCGTTGCGAGGAGAAAGCAAAATCCTGCCGGCAGACCCCAGAGGGTGCCCCAGTCTTGCGACAGCCACAGCAGTCCCGGCAGCAAGACTACCAGCAGACCCCGCAGCAGATTAGTGACAACCAGCACCGGCTTCTTGGCCCAGTGATCTACATAAACGCCAGCCAGCGAGCCAAACAAGACGGCTGGAATGGTGAAAGCAATCATGACGGCTGAAACCCAGCCGCTGATGGTTTGCCCCGGTGCTTCAAACTGGCTAGCGATGATAGCAATCATCAGCACTAAGTAAACTTTATCGGCTAGCTGCGAGAACACCTGACCACTCCAGAGGGTCAAAAAATTAGCGTTCTGTAAAACTGGCCAAAATCCCCTAATTGGCTGCGATACCGCCGGTTGACTGTTGCCGTTTGCTGCTGCTTGACTCGCCGACTCAGACTGATTTCGCGAATCTGGGGTACAAGCAGACATCTGAGCAGCCCCTTCTTGATCAGGGCGCTCATCAGTGGCAGCCACCGTTTTTGCCATGTCTGCGTCAGATTCTTGAAACATAGATGAAAAAGTTTAGTTGAACGATAGTGAGGCTGCAGAAAAACAGGTATCAATCAGCGCGGCTGAGCGAATAGACCTGTCTAGATGATATTGAGCGTAATGTCTGAGAAACTTTTCGAGCCGATACCAGAGATGATGCGGGCTGGCGGTTACAGCCAATGGCAGCGGCGTTGTCATTGGCTGAGCAACCAGTAACTGGGGATGACTA
>JAAHIC010001159.1 GCA_010671965.1 Leptolyngbya sp. SIO4C5 | reverse complement strand
GCCGGGCAGTCAATGCCAATGACGACGGTGCGGCTATAGCCGATCTTCTCAGCTCGGCGAAAGGCTTGCTCTAGGCGATCGCCCAAGCTGCCAGTTCCCTGAGACTGATAGGCCCACTGCGGCCCCAGCCAAGTCGTCATGGCGGCTTGGGTAGCACCTGTAAAGCAAATTTCTATTGCCAGCGATCGCTGCTGCTGACAGACCTGTGCCCGCCCTAAAGTATGCTCCGTCATCTGCCGCTGCAGTGCCGCTGCTCCAGCTTCGCCCAGGGCCGGAATCAGCCGCGTTTTGGTTTTGCCCGGCGTCGGATAGCGAGTAAAAATAATCAGGCAGTCTGTGGCCCCGTCAGCGGTCAGCATTCAGCGTGATCTCCGGTTCGCGTTCCCACGGCTAGCTGTAGCATCATTGGATAGCCGCCATCTTGGTGGTACTTATCAGCCCAGGCTTGCAGTAGAGTATCTAATTCGCTCAGGGCCTGTTCCCGCTGCTGAATGTCAATGTCAAAAGCCTCAACGCCCCTAAACACGCCCTCTTCACCTTGAGCCCAAGCTTGCAAAATTTGAAAGAACTGAGCCACATCCTTGAGCATGACAAAGGCGCGCTCGCGATCGCCCCTGGGAGAATAGTGAGTCCGGGTCAGGGCGTAAAAAGGAATTTTCAGCAGCGGCGATTCAATCTGTAGCACCGTTCCCGAATATAGCAGCCGAAATTTAATATGCTCTAGCATGGCATCGCTCAGCGGCGTCCGGTGTTCCGGCGGCAAGTCCTCCTGAGACTTGACGTGCAGCAGGCCCAACAGCTCAATAAACTGAAACGAATTGAGTAGCTGTGCTGGGGGCAAATCCTGAGGCAAGGACTCCTCTAGCTGCTCTTTTTCCTTAGGCATCAAGCCTTCCCAAGCAACCCGGGGCTGACCCGATAGCCAGGGGTACTTCTCCTGCCAAAGATGCGGAATTCCGATAAGATAGTAGGGAGCATCGGCATCCAGTGACTTGAGAGATTTACCCTCTCGCACAGCAAATTCTACCTCTTTCACGATCGCCCTGACTCGCTTGGGTTCAACGTGATATAAAAAGCCCGTTTTGCGCAAGTTACGCCCCTGCTCTAGATACGTGCTGTAGATAGCAAATTTTGCTGCAGTTGCCGCTGCATCTAGAAACGTGCTTTTTAA
>JAAHIC010001158.1 GCA_010671965.1 Leptolyngbya sp. SIO4C5 | reverse complement strand
CGGGAATTGTGGCCAGTCTAGACGGGCAGCGTATGATTCGCGGCACGGTGCAAGGCCCGGCTGAAACCGCAGAGGCGTTAGGCACCCATCGTCACCCAGATTGAATCCGCTTCAGCCTACTGGCTGGCCTCTGAAGAACATCAGCAGTATTTTGCCAAGCAGAAAGCCGTCAGCAAAGATAGCTAGCGATTCAGGGCCGTAATCTCATCTAGAATTTCCTGCGCTCCGTCTTGGCGGAGCTGCTGGGCAAGCTGGGTGCCTAACGCCTCTGCGGTTTCAGCCGGGCCTTGCACCGTGCCGCGAATCATACGCTGCCCGTCTAGACTGGCCACAATTCCCGATAGCGTCAGCGTTTCAGCTTCTAAAGTGGTATTGACCCCAATCGGAACCTGACAGCCCCCCTCTAGCTCCCGCAAAAAAGCCCGCTCTGCGTAGCAGCGATGGGCCGTAGGCAAATGCTCTAATGCCTTCAGCAGGGCCAAAATCTCTTCATCCCCCTCACGGCACTCAATGCCGAGAGCCCCCTGGCCGACCGCATGGAGGGAAACATCGCTCGGTAGAACCTGATGAACGCGATCGCCCATGCCCAGCCGCTCCAGTCCGGCCACGGCTAAAATAATGCCGTCATACTGACCTTCATCTAGCTTGCGCAGCCGGGTGTTGAGATTGCCGCGAATATCCTTGAAGCTGAGGTGAGGGTAGTGGTGGCGAAGCTGAGCCAGCCGCCGCAGCGAAGAAGTGCCGATGACGGCTCCTGCTGGCAGAGTATCAATTTTCTTATCTTTATTTTTCTGGTGCACCACGAGAGCATCAGCCGGATCTTCGCGCTCAGTGACGCAGCCCAGCATGAGTCCTGTTGGCAGGCGCGTCGGCAAATCTTTGAGGGAGTGGACGGCAAAGTCAATTTCGCCGTCAATCATGCAGTTTTCTAGCTCTTGGGTGAACAGTCCTTTGTCACCAATTTTAGAGAGGGAAACATCCAGCACCTTATCGCCCTGGGTGTCCATCGTCTTGACTTCAAAACTCAGCTCCGGAAAGTGCTTTTGCAGCTCATCTCGAACCCAGTGAGTTTGCACTAAGGCGAGCTGGCTTTTACGAGAGCCGATACGGATGGTGCGAGTAGGCGTGGCAACGGCAGACGTGGACATAGGACTATGGTGATAGGTTCAGGCGAATTAAAAACGA
>JAAHIC010001157.1 GCA_010671965.1 Leptolyngbya sp. SIO4C5 | reverse complement strand
CAGACCTTTACGTAGCACAGCCGATTGCGTTCGAGTCTATGAAAGTTGCTCAGGCGATCGCCCAACAGCAAGGTATTGAGGTAGAGCTATATTCAGCTCAGTTTAGCGAAGACCAAAAGTTTGCCAGTCAGTATTTTGGCTCAAATTTCAGCTTAGATCGCTCCATATTAGATATAGGTCAGTTTCAACAGCCGCGTAAACTTCCCTTATTGCAAGATATTTTAGATCGGCTATTTGCCGCTGCAAAAGATGCCGAGTATCTAATTTATACCAACGCTGATATTACCTTGATGCCTAACTTTTATCTAACGGTGAGCCAGCTAGTGGCGCAAGGCTATGATGCTTTTGTGATCAATCGTCGCACAATTACTAAAGTATATCAAACACCGGCCGAACTACCACTGATGTATGCAGAAGTGGGCAAATCTCATCCAGGGCATGACTGCTTTATCTTTAAAAGATCGGTTTACACTTGCTATCAGCTTGATCAAGTTTGCATTGGTATTAGTTTGGTGGGTAAGGCCCTACTTATTAACCTAATTAGCAACGCTAAAAAGTTTGCTGAATTTCGCAATTTTCATCTTACTTTTCATTTGGGAAACGATAAGCTCTGGCAGTCTTCAATGCTTGATGACTACACTTATCACAACCTGAAAAGCGTTAACCGCATCTTGACAAGTTACGAGCAGCAAGGACGACTTGTGCCGCATCCGCTGATTCAAAAAGTCATGGATAATCGCAATATCGAGTTTTGGACTGATCGTCAAGGTAATTCATCTCCAAGCAGTTGGAAACAAAAAATGAGCGATCGCCTAAAAAAGCTATCTTCTTGGGCAAAACCGTAGTCTTAGGGAATTTCTACGCTAAATCGTAAAAAACCGGCATCTCCAGCACCTACATCAAATGGGCCAACAATTACAGCTCCATTAGGATTGTTGCTGGGGGGTAAGCAGGGAGGGACTTCGACAGGTGTAAGAGGACTGCTGAAGACATCGGCGTCTAACTGCGGCGTGAGCGGATTTGTCGAGTCGTTTAGTCCGGTACTGTTGGCAGCATAGCTAGTTCCGGCGGGAATCTGATCGCAAATTGCTACATCGGTGGCAGTTGTGTTGCCCCGATTGACAAAGTAGACCGTGTACTCAACTACATCGCCACTCTGTAGCAGCGGCGAACCGCAGCTACAGAGA
>JAAHIC010001156.1 GCA_010671965.1 Leptolyngbya sp. SIO4C5 | reverse complement strand
AAAGTCATGCTCTAGAGCTGATGGCTCAGGCACTGGAAAACAATCAGGATCAAATCTTAGAGGCCAATACGCTAGATTTAGAAGCCAGCCGCGAAATGGCTGTCCCCGATCTCGTACTCGACTGGCTGCGGTTGACGCCAGAGCGTCTGCAGGTAGCCACAAAAATTTTGCGCCGTCTATCGGCTCTGGGTACGCCCTCACCGCAGATGTCTAGACTGCCCTATGCTCACGATGCGGCAACGGCCTACTATCAGCTTCAGCCTTTGGGGGTAATTGCGCTGGTGTATGAGGCGTTTCCAGAGCTAGGGGCGATCGCGGCGGGCCTGTGCTGCCGTGTTGGCAATGGCCTAGTACTCAAGGGCGGCAGCGAAGCCAGTCAGACTAACCAAATCATTGTGCAGGTGCTACAGGAAGCGATCGCCCTGGCCGGACTGCCTGAAACCAGTCTCCTATTTCTCTCCCCCGAACAGGGAGATGCCCTGCGCAATCAGCTCGTACAGCTTCCCAATATCAACTTGGTCATTCCCTACGGGCGGCCCAGCCTCATTCAGCAAATCAAGCGGCAGGCTACCGTTCCGGTCTTGGCTTCAACGATGGGCAACTGCTATCTCTACTGGTCAGCCTCTAGCAGCTCAGATCTAGTCTACGAGATGATCACCGAGAGCCACCGAGGCGAGCCAGATGCGGTCAACGCGATCGAAAAAGTTTTGGTGCATACCAGTCACGCCGGCTCAATGCTGACCCGCCTGTGGCAGCGGCTACGCGAACAGGGCTTTGATCTCCAGGGAGATGAGGCTTTAGTTGCCGAATTTCCAGAGCTGTCTTTAGCGGATTCGCAGGACTGGCAGCAGCCCTATCTAGGCCCCAAAATTGCCTTCAAGCGGGTAGAAAGTTTAAGGGCGGCGATCGCCTGGATCAACCGTTACAGCAGCGGCCACGCTGACTGCCTGGTAACGGAATCCTACGCAGAGGGGCGGCAGTTTGCGCTCAACGTCAGCAGTACATCTGTCTATATCAACGCCTCTTCTCGGTTCTCTCGCAATCCTAAACAAGGCACCAGCATTGCTTTGGGTATGTCTAGTCAGGAAGGCCGCAGCGGCGGCATCATTGGCCTAGAAGCCTTGACGACGATCAAGCAGATTGTGCAAGGCAATTAAGGCAATTAAAAAGCTGTAGGAGCCAGTATT
>JAAHIC010001155.1 GCA_010671965.1 Leptolyngbya sp. SIO4C5 | reverse complement strand
TTCCTAGGCAATAGCCTAAGCAGTGAATAGGTACTCAGTCGGTATCAAATTGTGTAACCGCGTGAGAGACAGTGGATTGGTCGTGTTTGACTACTTAAGGATGGGTGTCTGTAAGCGCTAGCTTTCGCCACGCTGCTGAGTGAGATACCCATCGACAGTTTGCTGTAGCATCCATGCGAAATCGCGATGGG
The DNA here is from genome assembly GCA_010671965.1 of Leptolyngbya sp. SIO4C5. Taxonomy (GTDB): domain Bacteria; phylum Cyanobacteriota; class Cyanobacteriia; order Phormidesmidales; family Phormidesmidaceae; genus Sphaerothrix; species Sphaerothrix gracilis. The sequence continues at coordinate 1,002 of JAAHIC010001155.1, read as the reverse complement.
GTTGCCCAGCACCACCCTTTATTTTCATTCTGGGGGAATAGTTTATGTTGACTACTGTTGTTGCTAGGCGAGTCGTGATTCAACGGCTCAGTCTAGCCCTAACGCTTGCTTTAACAACGGCTCTGCCTGCAACTGCCCAGGCAAATTCTCATCGTATTACCTGTCAAGCCACCACGTCACTTAGTCAGAGGGGGAGCCTGACGTATCGGCTGACGGGCACCGTACCCGCAGTAACTGATGGGTCGGTGCCCCAAAATCCGATCGGCACCAGCCTCAGCCTGACTGTGCAGCGGCGCGATACTGCTGGTCGCGTCCAAACCCTGCTCAACGCTGCTTCCCTGAGCGACTATGAGCAAATTGCCCCCGATGCCGACTATTCCCAATTGCCTTTTGCCGTGCCGTTTCGGGGTCAGCCTAACAATGGTCATCGTCTCTATAGCGCAACGGCTTCGGTCAATGGTCTCTATGTCAGTCTGCGACCTACTAGTGGCTCCCCCCAGCAGGTGCAGGTGGTGCATTATCTGAGCCAGGGACAGTATCTGCGATCGCAGGCGGGCACCTGTCAGGCCGGATAAAAAGTAGACCGATTAACCGGAATACTCTGCATCCTCGTTGGTAATACCTTTGGCTGATTTACTTCACTTTTATCGTCTAACCGAACGTCATCGGTCAGGTCTTTATGGGTTCATCATTCCCATTACCGTCTTACTTCTCTTTTTCACAGTCAGCGTATACGGCCAGTCTGCTGGTAGTGATGGGGGCGCTTTTTCCCTTACCACTGCTGGCACAGACTCCAACCAGCGATGATCGCTCTCCCTTTTGCCAGGTCGTTGAAGATCAAACCTCTCTGTATTTAGACGTAACGGCGATGCGGGACGCCCTTGAGCAGGGGGGCGATCTCAACCAGCTTTGCAATTTATTGTATGGACAACAGTGGCTGCCGCTGAATCTGTTGATTTCTAGTGAAAGTGACCTGATTGAGTTGGCGATCGCCCAGGGAGC
>JAAHIC010001154.1 GCA_010671965.1 Leptolyngbya sp. SIO4C5 | reverse complement strand
AAGTAGATATCAGCATGACTCACGGCAATTCCGGCGGGCCACTGCTAAACGCCAAAGGTCAGCTGATTGGAATCAACACAGCCGTGCTTGCAAGTGATGAAGCAGGGCAAACCGGATTTGGCTTCTCTATTCCAGCTTCTATTGTTCAGGTATTCATTGACCAGTATCTAGCAGGAGATATTGCTGAGCCACAGCCACTCGAACCAGAACTCATTCAGCCAGGAGTCGCTATTGAAGGAGAACTCACGAAAGAAAGCTTTTGGTCCCCCGAAGACCAGACGTTCTACAGCATTTATCAGGTTAGTGGTAAAGCTGATGAGTCTATGACCGTGACACTCGAAAGCTGGGAGCTAGATCCTTACCTGCTTGTGCTTGATCCTAATGGTGAAGTCATTGCAGAAATAGACGATATCAGCGAGACCAACTTCAATGCTATGGCGGAATTCACGTTGCCTCAAATAGGGACTTACAGCATTGTCACCACTACCTATGAGCCTGGGGTACTAGGAAGCTATATTCTGACCGTTAACTAACCACTCAGGTTTAGTTAGCCAAGACATAAACATGACCATGAAGACTTTACGGGAACAGAGGGCATGAACGCAGCTTCTCGGTACTGGCAACTGGTACAAATCAAAAGTAGCGGTGGCTGTCAAATCGTCGAGCAGACGCTTGCTAAAACCTGGTTGCAAGCCCAGTTTCTCCTCGCAGATCAGCTTAATGAAAGCGATGAGTACAGCTTACAAAGGCGGCTTTGGCAGCAGTGGCAGGATGGAGACGAGTCAGCCGACATTGCGTTGCTCTGTCTGCGTTGCTTCATCTCCCATCATATTTACCGTGTTTGCCTGCAGCTTACCCGTCAGTTCGGTGAAGCTTACGGCTTTAGGGCTGAAGACCTCTTTCCTTTTGTGCTTGATGATGATGGTCAGCCCATTGACAGCTACGAGCCCTTTTCTCTAAAAATCTTGCGAACTTACGATATTGAGAGAGCTGGACTGGCTACCTGGACAACTCGCCGTGTTAAGCACCACAGCGAACTTGACCAGTTCCTGCAATCTCACGGGCTTTATCGGGGCAGCGACTGCCTCGACGGTTGCCCAATTGATGTAGGCGATCGCGGCGATAAACGGCGTGATAGCGCTTTAACAGGTCAGTTGCCTGCTGAATTTCGGTAGCGGTACGGTAGTGAAATTCTTT
>JAAHIC010001153.1 GCA_010671965.1 Leptolyngbya sp. SIO4C5 | reverse complement strand
CTGTGCTGATAGTGCCTCAGCTTCAGCACAGCTCCTGAATACCCCCAGAAAGCCCAGCGAGTAAAGGCAGGCGATCGCACGCGATGCAGCAGCAACAGGTTGAGCGACAGTCCCAAAAACTGCGAGACGACCAAACATATCAAAAAGACAGGGCCGTATTCCGCTAGCATTGGGTCGGTGTCGCCACTGCGTTCGATAGCAGGTAAAATCAGGCCCAGATTGAGCGTCGCTAAAATGCCCAGGAAGACTATTGACAGAGTGTTGATCAGTCGTAGGCGATCGCGCACGAACCGTTCTCGCCATAGACAATATTCTTTGGAGGGTGGAGGGGCCGCCAGTGATTGTGCCAGTTGCTGCCGTAGTCGATGCAGCCATGTCGTTAAAAAGGTCATCGGGCGATACTCCCACCGGAATGGCGTTGCGCCATCGCGGTTCTTTTTGAAGGGCGATAGGTCTGTCCCAATGCTCTCGTAATTGAGCGAAATGAGCATCCCACAACTTGATCATCCAAGCAGGTAAGTTCGGGAGAGTAAAATGAAAGCCTGTTTTGCTTGGGTAGCAATGGGTGCGACACCGACGGCTCTGACCTTACTGATTGTCGATGATGACCCGATGATGCGATTGGGGTTGACAGCAGCCCTCAGTCAGCAGGCCGATTTCGTCCTTGTGGGCGAAGCCACAGATGGTCGTCAGGGCGTTGAACAGGCCAGTGCACTCAAACCTAACGTTGTGTTGATGGATGTAGGGATGCCGAGGATGGACGGCATTGAGGCGACTCAAATCCTCAAAGCGCAGTTTCCTGACCTAAGAGTGGTGATGCTGACCTCCCACACCGATGAGACGGAGATTATTGCTGCTCTTTCTAGCGGGGCGGATGCTTACTGCATCAAGGGAACGGATGTGGAGGCGCTGGCGAATGCCATCCGGGTGGCGGCTTCTGGCGCTGCCTATCTCGACCCACAAATTGCCCAAAAGATCATGCAAAATTTGACGCCCGCTCGTCCCAAAGTTAAGTCAAGTGAGGGGCTATTGAGCGATCGCGAACGCGAAGTCCTGGAACTCATCGTGGAGGGCTTGAGCAACACCGAAATCGGCCAGCAGCTCTACCTCAGCCCCAATACCGTCAAGACCTGCATGAAAGCGGCATTCAAAAAGCTTTAAAGCAGTCGGTAAGAGCAGTTGGAAACGAAGTCGTCGTGGTGCTGAT
>JAAHIC010001152.1 GCA_010671965.1 Leptolyngbya sp. SIO4C5 | reverse complement strand
GCAGAAACAGCTTCTTGCAGATACCATGTCTTTCTTTGGCTCCTGGATTGGCGATAAAATTGATAAAGAGGAACTCAAGAGAAATTTGGAGTATGAACTTTCCCATGATCAGGCGTGGTGGGAAAAACAGAGGTTAGAAGAGATAAATGTTCGCAAGCTCTTTTCCTTACTATCGACTTGTTTCAAGTAGTGCGTGACTTGCAAAGCTCTGGCTTGACAGTAGCTTATCTTAGAAAAAGTACTATTCTGCTGACTTCGCAGCCGCAAATACTTCAGCAGCCGTCAAGTTCAAGCTACCCAACTGAGAAGATTGCAATCTGTCCTCTCCCCTCAGCGTTTTGGCTTCCGCATAGCAACCCTCTCTCAGCTCTAAAACTAAAATCGCCGCTTCCTGCGGATCGACAATCCAATATTCCGGCACGCCTAGATCCTGATACTGCATTCGCTTCGCCACATAGTCCCGGTTCCGCTGCACCTCGCCCGGACTGACAATTTCCACGACTAGCACTGGCGGAGCCATCGACATCCGAATCGTATTGCGCTGCCGCAATTGCTCAATATGTTCTTCTCGAATCACAGTCAAAGCTGGATAGCGGTTCCTTGGCTCTCCTCGCACTTCCAGCTCTAAGCCGTGTCCTCTGACACGGCGATGACCGACAATCGGGAGCAAAGCCGCAAACAGCAGATTGGCAATCTCGACATTCCAGCCAGATTCAGGCGGCACTTCGACTAATTCTCCATTAAAAAGCTCGTATAGCTTCTCTGTCCCGTCATCATAAGACAGATACTCTTCAAAGCTCTGAAACCGTTGCTTTGGGTGCTTCATAGATTTGAGGCCGTAGTAATGCTGTTAGCTTTCATTAGTGAGGTTTACATATCGGCTTGGTGATCATAATCACCTGCACTCTACTGATTTGCTTCTATATTCTGAAGAGAAAACAAATCTCTGTAAGAAATGGGATAGTCTTCGGTTTAGCTGTCCAGGGTTAGCATCAGTCAAGGCAGATAGTATCGAACTTAGAAAGCGGTTCTGTCTTAACGAAACAGTTTAAAAGTTCCTCAATCGTAATATTGAGCATGGCAGTACCGGATAACCTGAGTGAAATTTTAGAAAGGGTTAGAACCAGAACCTCTACGGTTGAAGATCTAGAGTTTTTGAGACAGGCACTCAGTTATCCTATGTTGCAAACTGTTTCGTTAAGACAGA
>JAAHIC010001151.1 GCA_010671965.1 Leptolyngbya sp. SIO4C5 | reverse complement strand
TTCTCTATATCCGTTTATCGCCCGCCTCAACTACGGCAGTGAATGAGGCGGGCGATAAACGGATATAGAGATCTCCCTGGTATTCGGCTAGTTCAGTCCCTTCTAGAAAGGCATAGCCGCCATAGTCCCAACCGAAGCCGCTGAGCTGAAAAGGCCCCAAAACCGCTTCTAGCTCAGACAGAGGCATGCCGACATGAATGCCTTCTGGGGTTTGCCAGTCGCGACCTAGCTGAGTAATGCTGAAGAGCTGCGATCGCGCCTCGTCGAGCCAAACCGCCAAGAAAGATTGATCAGGCCCTAAATCAACCTCAGTGGCAGGCAGGTTAAAAGAGCCTTCTGGCCCCGGCCAAGTGGTATTGGTCAGGGCGGCTTCGCCAAACAAAGTAACGAGATCGTCATAGGTGGTAGCTTCTGTAATCGGGCCTACCCGTTCACCCGGTACGATTAAAAAGTCATTGGCTTCAGCAGTTTCCGCAGTCGCAGAGGCGTCTGAATCTGCGGCGGGGGTAGAAACGTCTGCAGACATAGCGGAACTATCAGCAGCATCTGGCTCAGTTTCTGCAACATTGCAGCCAATCAGGCTCAGACCCACCAAAAACGCGAAACTAGCAGCGGCAATTTTCATCTTTAAGTCTATAAAAGGCGTGGGGAAAGGACGGCGCAAAAGCTATTTGATTCAGTGACTCCGGGGGACAGCTTTTGGCTGATGGGCGATCGCGGCAGGGGGTTATAGACAATTACTATATCGCTGTTAAAACAGCTCGAACTGAGCAGTATGCCAGATTTCAAAGCTGAACCTGGTTGACAGGCTTCCACCAGACTATGCCTGCTCTGAAATCTTCCCTCAGAAAGAATTTGTGCCAGAAATAAGCATCCAGAATTGACAGAGTTGCGTACATTCAATAAGAGCGGCAAATTAAGCAGCTTATCAACTTCTATCACGAGCAAAGACTGTGTTGAGACAGAATCAGAATTTACGGCTGTGGGGGCTATGGTGGCGTCAGTGTTGGGGATGGCAACAGGGTGCAGGCAAATTCAAACCGCTCAGATAAATTATCTAGGCTGTAGGATAGTTCAGAAGACAGTGTCCGGGTGTCCTCATATTTATGGATTCTGAGCGGTCTAACCTTGCTGGAGACGACGCTGCTACTGATAAAGAACTTTGGCTAGCCCTCAAATCTGGGCAAACAGAGGCTTTGCTCGTGATAG
>JAAHIC010001150.1 GCA_010671965.1 Leptolyngbya sp. SIO4C5 | reverse complement strand
AACTTAACAGAAGCCTTGTCAATGTTGGTTTCGCGCTGCTCAACGCCAACCTACAAGGACTCTAATTTTAGCTGTGTCACGTCACTGACTTTTCTCCCTCAGATATTGTTTTTGATGAAGCTGATAGACAACATAGGCCGCAGTGCATACACTGATGGCTGAGGTTCCTGAATACGGAGGTTTCTATGCCATTCAGCAGTTATAAGAGCGTTGCTGAAGTGCTCCAGCAATTTCAGATTACCTATACAGAAGCCGACTTTGTGGAAGAACTCAGCTTTGAGATTTCCCCCTATTTTCGGGATGATCTGCAACTGGTGATGCGAGAAGGCGTCGTGAACAACTCAGAATTTGCTATTTGCGAGAACCTGATTTACCCAGTGCTCAAAGAAGTCTGGAAACGCTACAGCCAGCGATTCACCCTCTGGAGCCACCAGTCCCTCACCTGTGACGAGCAGCTTTCAGGCTTTCCAGAATACATTTTGGCAAGGCGTTCACGTAGTGTGTTCTTAAGGACAATCGCCCTTGGGTAAGGTCGTTTTTGATCAGCCCTATTTGCTCCTGGTAGAGGCCAAGCAAGACAAGTTTGAGGAAGGTTGGGCCCAGTGCCTAGCCGAAATGATTGCTGCTCAGCGGCTCAACCAAGCAGAAATCACCGTCTTCGGCATTGTGTCAAACGGCGATCGCTGGCAGTTTGGTCAACTTGCCGCCGCCAGCTTCACCAAAAACATTACCTTCTACTCTATCCAAGCCTTGGACTCACTCTTTGCCGCAGTCAACTTTCTGTTTCAACAGTGCGATCGCCAGCTTGATCAGGCTTTGGCGGCTTAAGCATTGGCTTCTCGCAGCGATCGCCGGGCCAGTTTGCTATAGGTTTTTACTGTCTCATAGGGCATCTCCAAATCTGTAGCGATCGCCTGCAAAGAATCCCCCAGTTCCCGCCGCGCTAGTACTGTCGCCCAGGTTTCGGCAATATTCTGAGCGCGATCGCCCCCCTGTCGCTTCCGCTGGGCCGCAAAAGTTTCGGTTAGTTCTGCAATTCGCTCTGCCAGCAGAGATTCCACGGAAGCAGTTTCTGGTAGAGACAGAGCAGACTGCCAGCCCAGCCGGGTTTGTCCTAGGCCGAACGTGGTTTTGTGCCCGGTGCCGCAGTAGGGCGCAAGCTGGGTCAGCGTATAAAACAGCGTTTGAAAATCGGGCTGCTCTGTCTCTA